>CAIUZX010000285.1 GCA_903903715.1 uncultured Caulobacterales bacterium | reverse complement strand
TCTCGTCCTGCCAGGCGAGGTGCTCCGGCGTGCCCTCCCGCGGCTCGGCCCGGCCCTTGTAGTAGGACTCCCGGTAAACGAACATAACGGCGTCGGCGTCCTGCTCGATCGAGCCCGATTCGCGAAGGTCGGACAGTTGTGGGCGCTTGTCCTCGCGGGACTCCACCTGACGGGAGAGCTGGGAGAGGGCGATGACCGGCACCGCCAGCTCCTTGGCCAGCGACTTCAGGCCCATGGTGATCTCCGACACCTCCTGCACCCGGCCCTCGCCCTTCTTGTTGTCGGAGGCGGTGACGAGCTGGAGGTAGTCGACGATGATCAGGTCAAGCCCGACCTGCCGCTTCAGCCGCCGAGCTCTGGCGGTCAGCTTGGAGATGGAGATGCCGCCGGTGGCGTCGATATAGAGCGGGCTGTCCTGGATCTCGAGGGCGGCGTCGCGGATGCGGCCGAACTCCGAAGCGTCGATTTCGCCCTTGCGCAGGCGGTCGGACGAAACGCCCGACGCGTCGGCCAGAAGACGCATGGCGAGCTGCTCGGCGCTCATTTCCAGGGAGAAGAAGGCGACGACGCCGCCATTGACCGTCTTGCGCCCGCCGTCGGGCTGCGGCTCCCAGGCGTAGTTGCGGGCGACGCTGAAGGCGATGTTGGTGGCGAGCGCGGTCTTGCCCATCGACGGACGTCCCGCGAGGATCAGGAGGTCGGAGGGGTGCAGGCCCCCCAGCTTTTGGTCGAGGTCGATCAGGCCGGTGGAGAGGCCCGCGAGGCGTCCGTCCCGCCCGAAGGCCGCCGCCGCCATCTCGACAGCGCCGTGAAGGGCGTTCTCGAAGGTCTGGAAGCCCGAGCTTGCGGCTCCGGATTCGGCAAGGCTGTAGAGCTGTTGTTCGGCCTTCTCGATCTGCTCGCGCGCTTCAGTCTCCGCATCACCGCCGGCGGACACGGCGATGTCGCCGCCGATGCGGATCAGGTCTCGGCGAAGCGCGAGGTCATAGATCACCCGGGCGTAGTCCGCCGCATTGGCCGCGGGCGGGGCTCTGGACATCAGATCGGCGAGGTAGTTGAGGCCGCCCATCTCGTTAAAGGCGGGGTCCCGTCGGAACCGTTCCTGCAGCACGATGGGTTCTGCGAGCTGGCCCTTGCGGATGAACTCCTCCATCGCCTGGAAGAGGCGCTGGTGGAACGGCTCATAGAAGTGCTTGGCCGACATCTTGTCGGTCAGCCGCTCATAGGCGGCGTTGTCATAGAGAATGCAGCCGATCAGCGCCTGTTCCGCCTCGATATTGCAGGGAACATGCGGAAAGACGGGGGCGCTGGCCGCCGGGAACCCGGTTTCGGGCCCTTCTGCGGAGCGGTCGGCTGCGGGCAAGGATGTCATTTTACGGTCATACCTCATGCCGCGGACCAGCGCGCCGCCTCAGAATATTCGCTCACAAGATTTTCGCCTGTCTGGGGACAAGTCGCCCGCAAGAGGGGGGCGAATGGTCCGCCGCGAATGGGTGTGCGGCGCTTAAGCGGATCAATTTTTTACGAGGCGTTTAGTTCTGACCGCTCGGAGTCTCGATTTGAGACGGGGCTTGGTAAATTTCCGTCAAGGTTAAATACTCGCTCGTTACGATGCTGTTAGTTTCGTATTATCTATAACATAGAAATAAGGTTGTTAGATGTGGTTGCTTAGTGTTGACTATCTTTTCTTTATATCAAGATTTTTCAGGCAGTCTCACTCGTGTGTGGTGAGGGGAATAGCGGCGCAAGAAAATGACGTCGCGACTCCAAAAAGGAGCCTGTTATGCCTATTCAAAGTGTCAACACAAATGGGGGGTCGCTGATCGCCCTGCAGAACCTGAATTCAGTCTCGGGCCAGCTTCAACAGGTCCAGACGCGAATTTCAACTGGACTTCTTGTCAGCGGACCCAAGGATAACGGCGGTCTGTGGTCGATCGCCCAGACCAGCCGGGCGTCGGTGTCGGCGCTGGACGTGGTGAAGCAGTCGCTTCAGCGCGCTCAGTCGACGGTGGACGTCGCCATCTCGGCGGGCCAGACGATCTCTGACGTTCTAAACCAGATCAAGTCGAAGGCGCTGGCCGGAGCGGACACGTCCCTCGATACGGTCAGCCGCAAGGCGCTGAACAACGACGTTTCGGCTCTGATCAACCAGATCCAGAAGATTACCGCGACGGCCGATTTCAACGGCACCAATATTATCAAGACCAGCGGCGCGTCGATCTACGCTCTGGCCAACGCCGCAGGTACGACCCGCCTGACGGTTCAGGGCCTGTTGCTGGGTGTGGGTGGGGCGTCGGGCAACACGACGGGGATCATCTTCACGGCGTCGGCGTCCTTCACGACGGCGACGACGGCGGCGACGTTCCTGTCGCTGGTCAACACCTCGATCAACCAGGTCAACGCCTCGGTCGCCAAGCTCGGCACCGGGTCGAATGCGCTCAACACCCACCTGACGTTCATCTCGAACCTGCAGGACAGCCTGACGCAGGGCATCGGCAATCTGGTGGACGCGGACGTGGCCAAGGAAAGCGCCAACCTGACGGCTCTGCAGACCAAGCAGCAGCTGTCCATTCAGGCGCTGTCGATCGCCAATTCCTCAAAGACGGCGCTGCTCGGTCTGTTCCGCTAACGTCGACGACGGCTCCCCCGCACACCGCGCCCAGGTTTCGGCCTGGGCGCGCGCGGGTCGGAGGAAAAAGATTTTTGTTACCGCGCCCCTTTGGCCGCCGGTCCCTAGAGACGTTCCGGCCGGACGGTCGGCGATGACGGTCCGGCGGGGGCCTTCGGCGCCGCGCCCGCGCGCGCCTACGCGCTATTGGTTTAGCGCTCTGAAATACATCAGGAAAATCGAAATTCCAGAAATCTCGGCGCCTCTTCTGCGCTGTTAATCAATATTAACGCCCTTAAGGGCTGTCCTAATCAATGGTTACGTTAATACTGATTAAGTTAATTGGCGTCAGGGTGTAAGATCCCCTAACATTTATGTTTCAGAATTTGTAAATATTCGCCGTGCTTCTGTGGCGATGGGCTGAAAAATATCGGCCTGGACGCTGAATGCGTCCTCATCGTCCAGAAGGATTTCCACACCATGGCTACGAACAGCATCAACGTGAATTCAGGGTCGATCCTGGCCCTGCAGAACCTGAACACCACTGTCAACCAGCTCAGCACGGTCCAGAACCGGATCTCCACCGGTCTCGCCGTTTCATCGGCCAAGGACAACGGCGGCCTCTGGGGTATCGCCCAGAACAGCCGCGCTTCCGTCGCTGCATTGGATTCGGTGAAGCAGTCGCTTCAGCGCGCTCAGTCGACGGTGGACGTGGCGGTGTCCGCCGGTCAGACCATCTCGGACATCCTGAACCAGATCAAGTCGAAGGCGCTGGCGGGGGCGGACACGTCTCTCGACACCGTCAGCCGCAAGGCGCTGAACACCGACGTCACGGCGTTGATTGGTCAGATCCAGAAGATCGTGTCGACCGCGGACTTCAACGGCACCAACAT
>CAIUZX010000284.1 GCA_903903715.1 uncultured Caulobacterales bacterium | reverse complement strand
TGGCGATCGGCGTCCAGGTCGACGATGTTGTCCCGCTCACAGTTTGGGTCGTCTGGTAGAACAGGCTGTTATAGTCCAGAGGCGAATTCGCCGCTGTAATATTCAGCGCGCCCATGCCGTAGACCGGATCCGCAACCCCGCCGGGCTGCGCGCGCGTGCCGAGCGGTGTCGCCGACTGCAGGATGATCTTGGACACCACATCAGGCGCGCCGGTGGTCAGGACGCCCTTGACGTACTGCGGGGCGAGCCAGTTCCAGCGGCCGTCGATCAAGGCGACCGTGCCCGCCACCAGAGGCGCCGCCAGGGACGTGCCCGTCACCCGGGTCGTGCTGCCGTTTCCGTCCGACACCAGGATGGATTCCCCCGGCGCGACGATGAAGCGGTTCTTGAGCTTGGTGCTCTCGACGCACGCGGAGGTCGCCGTGTTCTTGGACGCGGTGTCATAGAGGCACGCCTCGCCCGGACGGTTCGAGAAGGACGAAATCGTCCCATCGGCTCCGATCGAGCCGACCACCAACAGGCTGGGGTTGGTCGCATAGGTCCACGGCACGTTGACCGTCTGGGTGCTGCCGTCATTGCCGGCGGCGACGACCAGGACATAGGTGTTCCGGGCGCCCTTGGACGTGGCGTATTTAAGCGCGTCGTTCCAGCCGGAGTTCAAGGTCCAGCCCGAAACCCCCAGCGACGCGTTGATCACGCCCAGCGGATGCTGGACATTAAAGCGGTCGGTCTTGTTCGCGTACACCAGCTTGGTGACTGCATCGCCCACATTGTATTGGCTGCCCGACGAGTCCGGCGTGAAGCTGGTCGATCCGGTCGAGTCGTAGGGGTCGTAGACGAAGACATAGGTGTTGGTCTGGGCGACCCCGGCGACGCCGGGGCAGTAGTTGGCCTGGGTCTGGCCGAGCGAGCAGCCTGACTGCCAGGAGGCGGCCACCGGCGCGCCCTTGATCAGGCTGTAGACCGCAGCGCCATGCCCATTGGTAACACCCCCGGAGCCGTTGCCATTGTCGGGATTCTGCTCGCCCTGGTCACCACCATTGTGCTGACCGGACGCGTTGACCGTATAGTCGATCATGCCGACCAGGGTCGCGTAGTTGGTGGTCGACGCCGTACCCCCCATCTGGACGCGGGCGAGGCTCGGCGTCCAGTTGGCCGCGCCCATCCACCAGTCCACATGGTTGGTGCCCGAATAATCCATCATCCGGTCGTAGATGTTGGAGTAGATCTGCGCCTGATCGCCGGCGGTCGCCTGAGCCAGCGCCTTGACGTTGGCGGTGCTGGTCAGGTCGATGACCGGGACGCCGCTTGCATCCAGCGTAAGGACTGCGCCGTAAGGCTTCAGAACCTTGTAGATCTCGTTAGACACAATGCGGTTGTAGTTCTGGGAAACGCCATTGATCGCGCCCCAAGGGCCCTTGGGCCGCGAGGCGATCTCGGAGGCCCAGAAGGTGGCGAGCGAAGCGGTCGGCGAGTTCGCCGCGCCGCCTGCGCCGAAGAACAGCGACTGCAGGTTCGCGCTGACCGACTGGATCGGCGCATAAGCGCTCGTGGTCTGGGCGTTCGCAGCCAGAACCTGATTGTTCGCCGAGTCCGTCGCCGAAGCGGCGGCGGTTTTCGCGTTCTTCGCGGCGGCGGTTGCAGACGCTGCGGCGGCGGTTGCCGAAGCGGCGGCGGCGGTCTGGTTGGCTGCCGCGGTCTTCTGCGCGGCCGTCTTGGCCTTGTCGGTCGCGTCCCGGGCGGCG
>CAIUZX010000283.1 GCA_903903715.1 uncultured Caulobacterales bacterium | reverse complement strand
GGCGAGGAGATCTTCGCCGATAAGATCGGCCTGATGCTCGCGCGGGACCTGTCGGCGCTGCACAAGGACGCGACCTTCATCGTCGACGTGAAATCCACAGGGCTCTATGTGACCGACCCGGTCCTCAAGGCGAACGGCGCGACGACGGTCTACTGGAAGACCGGTCACAGCTATATCAAGCGCAAGACCGCTGAACTGGGCGCCTTGGCCGGCTTTGAAAAGTCCGGACACTTCTTCTTCAACACCCCCATCGGCCGCGGCTATGACGACGGCATTGTGGCGGCAAGCGCGATCCTGGCGATGCTGGACCGCAATCCGGGGAAAAAGCTGTCGGACCTGAAGAAGGCCCTACCCCCGGCGTTCACCTCCCTGACCATGAGCCCGCATTGCGCCGATGACGCGAAATACGCCACCGTCGACGCGGTCGTGAAGGAATATGAGGCGCTGGCCGCCGCCGGCGGATCCATCCTTGGCCGCAAGGTCGTCAATGTGAACACCGTCAACGGCGTCCGCGTCGCCCTGGAAGACGGCTCCTGGGTGCTCGTTCGCGCGTCTTCGAACAAGCCCGAGATGGTCGTTGTCGTAGAAAGCATGTCGTCTGCGGACGACATGCGCGCGTTGTTCCGGGATGAAGTGAAGCCAAGGCTCGCGAAATACCCGGCGGTCGGCGCTTATAATCAGGAAATCTGATCCAGCGTAACCTTAAGAAAACCGCTTATGTAGTAAGTCGTCCCAGTTCTTCGATTAGGCGGAACCATAGTCGGTCCGCGTGATGAAGGCTGGAGGCTCAGACTTCATGTCGGATATCTTGATCACGCCTGTCATCCTCTCCGGGGGAGCAGGGACACGGCTATGGCCGCTCTCGCATGAGGGCGCGCCCAAGCAGTTCCATGCGCTGGCGTCCGATCGAACCATGCTGCAGGACACGGTCTTGCGTGTTCGCGACAGCTTTGGCGTGGCGTTCACCGCTCCGGTCATCATCGCCGCCGAGGGGCACGAGGCGTCAATCCGCGCTCAATTGGCTGAGATCGGCGTGACCCCGGAACGCATTGTGCTTGAGCCCTTCGGCCGCAACACGGCGCCGGCGGCCTACATCGCTGCGTCCATCGTGGCGGATCTGCCGGGGCGGCGTTTGGTGCTGCTGCTGCCCGCGGATCATGTAGTGACGAAGCCGGACACCTTCCTGCGCGCCATTTCGCAGGCCGCGGAAACCGCAAGCGCGCGCATCGTCACGTTCGGCGTCACGCCCACCGGCCCGGAAACCGGCTATGGCTACATCCAGCAGGGAGACGTTCTGACGGACGGCGTGTTCGACGTTCGGCGTTTCGCCGAGAAGCCGGAACGCAAGATTGCGGAAACCTATCTTACCGAGGGCGGATATTCCTGGAACGCAGGCATCTTCCTCTTCGCGCCAGAGGTCCTGATGGCCGAGATGGACAGGTTCGCCCCGGATATTGCGCGGCAGGCCGCGCTGGCGCTCAGGACCGGCCCGACGCAACAGGACCGCATCAACCTCGATGTCCAGGCCTTTCAGGACTGTCCGTCGGCGCCTGTCGACGTCGC
>CAIUZX010000282.1 GCA_903903715.1 uncultured Caulobacterales bacterium | reverse complement strand
AAGGCCATGCCCCCCGCCGCGTGGAAGTGGTTCACGTCCGCGCCGCCATTTGGATAGATCCTGGCGAGCAGGGGGGTGGCGTGGCTGATCGCCGCGAAATCGTCCCAGTCGACGATCACGCCCGCTGCGCGGGCCATGGCGACGAGGTGGAGCGTGTGGTTGGTCGACCCGCCGGTCGCCATCAGGCCCACGATACCATTCACAATGGCGCGCTCGTCCATGATCTCCCCGAAACCCGTCGTCTGGTGCAGCGCCTTTTGGGCTGCCGCGCGGGTCAGAGCGTCGCGCAAGGGCGTGCCAGGGGTGACGAAGGCTGCGCCGGGTAGATGCGCGCCCATCGTCTCCATTAGCATCTGATTGGAGTTCGCTGTGCCGTAGAAGGTGCAGGTGCCGGGGCCGTGATAGGCGGCGGCCTCGCTCTCCAGCAAGGCGTCGCGCCCGACCTCGCCCCGTGCGTAGGCTTCGCGCACCCGCGCCTTTTCCTTGTTGGAGATGCCGGTCGTCATCGGACCCGCTGGAGCGAAGGCTATGGGCAGATGCCCGAATGCGAGGGCGCCGATGAACAGGCCGGGCACGATCTTGTCGCAGACGCCCAGCAACATCGCCGCGTCGAACATGTTGTGGCTGAGCGCGACGGCGGTCGACAGCGCGATCACGTCTCTCGAGAACAGCGACAACTCCATGCCCGGCTGCCCCTGAGTGACACCATCGCACATCGCCGGAACGCCGCCTGCGACCTGCGCCGTCGCGCCAATCTCCCGCGCTGCGGCCTTGATCAGGTCGGGGTAGGTCTCAAATGGCTGATGCGCTGACAGCATATCATTGTAGGCGGTGACGATGCCGAGATTGCGCCCGCCTGCCGACTTCAGCCGCAGCTTGTCGCCGATGGGGGCGGCTGCGAAGGCGTGCGCAAGGTTGCCGCATGACAATTGTCCCCGACCCGAGCCTTGCGATTTCGCTTCCGCCAGATGGGCGAGATATTCGCCCCTCGGCTCCTGGCTGCGAAGCCGGATCCGTTCGGTAGTCTCAGCGATAACGGGATGCATGATGTGTCCTCAACTCTGGTCTTCCTAAGGCGCCCACCAGACCTCGATGGGGGGCGCCGAAGGGGTGAAGAGGGCGCGAACCGGGGCTTCGCGCCAATCAGAACCCGGCACAAGTCTCTGAAAGATAGATAATTTTTCCTCGCTTCTCAGCAACAGGATGATGATCCGGCTGCTTTGGAGCGCGCGCAGCGTCAGGCTGATCCGTTCAGTCGATCCCGCCGCCACGGTAGGCCGCACAGCGGCGGCGAGCCGGTCCGAGGTGAGGTCGAGGGCGCGATCAACGCCTCGCGCGTAGGGAAACAGAGACGCGGTGTGTCCGTCATCGCCCATCCCGAGCAGGGTCACATCGAAGGGCCTGGTCATCGCGCGAAGGCGCTGATCGCAGGAGTCTTCCGCCGCTTCGGGCGTGTCGTGTTCCGTTCTCAGGCCAACGTAAGTCGCCGCCGCCGCGTTGTTGATTAGCAGGCGCTGATGCAGCATCCGGTCATTCGACCCTTCGGCACCCAGAAGCGTCCAGCGCTCGTCGGACACCGTCACATCGATGTGATCCCAGGGCGCCGACGTGAGGCTCAAGCGGTCATAGAGGGGGCCGGGGGTCGATCCGCCCGATGCGACGAAACTGGCGCGTCCACGCTCATGCGTCGCCGCTGTCAAGCGCTCTGCGATCCCGTCTGCGAGCATGGCCGTCAGGGCGTCGAACGTCTCAAACCGCTTGAGCTCGAAAGGCGTCTGATCAGTCATACCAGTTATGTCCGTTCATCCCGACCAGGATAAACGCGTCGGAGGGGCCCCAGCTGCCGGCGGTGTATTCCTTGGGCAAGGCGGACGTGTTGTTCCATCCGTCTATGATCTGATCGATCCAGGTCCAGGCGGCTTCGGCTTCGTCGCGACGCACAAACAGGGTCTGATTGTTGTTGAGCGCCTCCAGCAACAGACGTTCGTAGGCGATCCGTCGGCGGCTTTCCTTGAAGGCCGTGTCGAGGCTGAGATTGAGGGCCAGCGGCTTCAACTCCATCCCGCCGTCGGCGAGACTGGGCGTCTTGTTCATGAGGGTGAGGGAGATGTTTTCCTCAGGCTGCAGCCGGATGGTCAGCCTGTTGGGCAACAGTTCGACGCCATCGAACACTGAGTGAGGCACCGGACGGAACTGGATGACGATCTGGGATGAGCGGACAGGCAGCCGCTTGCCGGTTCTCAGGTAGAATGGCACCCCCGCCCATCGCCAGTTGTCGACAAAGGCGCTCAGAGCGACATAGGTTTCCGTTGAAGACGCGCCGCCTCCGGCTTCGTCCGCATAGGCAGGCGCGGGACGACTGTCCGACAGCCCCGCCGTGTACTGACCACGGACTGTCAGACGATCCACGTCCCCCGCCTTGATGGGGCGTAGCGACCTCAGCACCTTGACCTTCTCGTTTCGGACCGAGTCCGGATCGAGACTGGCCGGTGGCTCCATCGCAACGAGGCACAGAAGCTGGAGCAGGTGATTTTGCACCATGTCCCGGATGGCGCCGTAGTCGTTGTAGTAGGACCAGCGACCTTCCACGCCGACGGTCTCGGCGACCGTGATCTGCACGTGCTCGATGCTGACCTTGTTCCAAAGCGGTTCGAACAGGGTGTTGGCGAAACGCAGAGCCAGCAGGTTCTGAACGGCTTCCTTGCCGAGATAGTGGTCGATCCGGAAGATCCGGTCTTCTGAGAAGGTTGCTGCGAGACTGTCGTTGATCTCCCGGCAACTGGCGAGATCCCGCCCGATCGGCTTCTCCACAACGATGCGACTGTTCGCGTGAGCGAGGCCTTCAGCCTTCAAGTGGCTGCAGATTGCGCCGTAAAGGCTCGGCGAGGTCGACAGGTAATAGGTAATGTCGTCCGTGTTCGACAGGATCTCAGCCAGACGGTCAAACCCTTCTCCGGTCTTTCCGTCCACTGCGGCGTAGTGCAGCCGTTGCTCAAGGCGGGCCCAGGCGTCCGGATCGAGCGCTCCGCCAGTGCGTTCAAGCACGGCGGCCTTCAGACGATCCGCGAAAGGCTCGTCCCCAAGGTCGGTTCGGGCGGATCCCACGATCTGGAGGTTCGGGGACAGCAGCCCGTCAAGCTCGAGGAAATAAAGTGACGGGAACAGCATCCGGAGCGCAAGATCTCCGGTCGCGCCGAATATGACGATGGCCGGGCGGCGGTCCGGAGCGGGGGGGCGACGTGTCATTTCGAGCCTGGTCGATGGCGCATTCGCGCCGTTGGCGGTGTCTCAGCCTACCGAAATATATGCCCAAGTCACGGCGCGTAAGCGCAGCAGACCGGCACGGTCAGGCCGTGGCGAACCCTCGTCCGCCGACGTCAGGCATCGATGACAACGTTGGACATGTCAAGCTTAAAGGCGCGCTCAGAGGGGGGCTGTCGCCCCAACCCGTCGACCGGTTGTCAGAACTCTGTCCAGTCATCCTCGCTCGGCGCGGCGTGGCTGGGCGCGCGCGCCACGGCGGTCGCCGCGGAAGCGCGGGCCACGGGCTGGCGCGGGGCGGCCATTGGAGTCGGTCGCTTGGCCGCATGAGGTGGAGCGCTTCGAATCTGCGCGCTGCGTGTTTCCGGCGAAGACGTCTGTGATCCGATCTTGAAGCGCTGAAATAGTCGCGACAACTCGGCGGCTTCTTCTCTCAGATTGCGCATCGCAGCTGTGGTCTGCTCAACCATGGCCGCGTTCTGCTGGGTCACGTGGTCCATCTGGCTGACGGTCGAGTTGACCTGATGCAGGCCTGTCGCCTGTTCCTGTGCGGACGCGGCGATCTCGTTCACCAGCTGGGTGATCTCAGTCACGTTGGAGGCGATGCTGGTCAGGGCTTCGCCGGTTTGTCCGACCAGATCCACGCCGACATTCACTTGCTGTGTGGACGCCGAGATCAAAGACTTGATCTCCTTTGCCGCATCGGCGGAGCGTTGAGCCAGCGCTCGAACCTCGGACGCCACCACGGCGAAACCCCGTCCAGCGTCGCCGGCCCGGGCCGCTTCAACGCCTGCGTTCAGCGCGAGCAGATTGGTCTGGAAGGCGATCTCGTCAATGACGCCGATGATCTGGCTGATTTCTCGAGCAGAAGAGGAAATTTCGCTCATGGCCTTGACCGCGTCGCTGACGATCACGCTCGACCGCTCAGCCCTGTTCTGCGCCGAGAGAACGACCGACTTGGCGTGGTTGGCGCCCTCGGCCGTCTTGTTGACGGTGGCGGAAATCTGCTCTACCGCCGCCGCTGTTTCCTCAAGACTTGCCGCCGTCTGCTCGGTCCGTCGTGAGAGGTCATCCGCCGCAGCGCTGATTTCAACGGTCCCCGACTGAATCGCTACCGTATTGGCGATGACGACCTTCAGCGCGTCCTGCAATTGCCCAATGGCGTTGTTGAAGTCTGATCTCAGCTTTTCATACTCGCCGGTGAACGGCGTGGTGATCCGGAAGGTGAGATCTCCAGACGCCAGGCGCTCCAGTCCGGTCGCGAGTTCAGTCACGACTGTGTTCTGATTGGCGGCCGCAGCTGCGCGCGAGGCCTCGGCGTTCCGGCGCTCGTCTTCCGTCATGCGTTCGGCCGCCGCTTGTTGCGAACGAAGCTCTGCGACGGCGCGCTGATTGTCGCGAAACACCGCGAGGGCCTCGACCATTGCGCCCAGTTCATCCCCGCGCTTCAGGCCTTCAAGCGAGACATTGTTGTCTCCCTGCGAGAGATTTTCGGTCGCGCGCGCGATCTTCAAAATGTCCCGACGCAACGGCAGGATGGACGCCAGAGCGGCGCCAACCACCAACAGCAGAACGGCGCACGCGCCCAGTCCCATGGCCAGACTGGCGGCTTGAGTCATGGCGTAACTTGCGTCGGCGCGCTT
>CAIUZX010000281.1 GCA_903903715.1 uncultured Caulobacterales bacterium | reverse complement strand
ACGTCCGGCCTGCTCGGCGTCCAGTCCATGGATCCCACGGATCTGGCCGGAGGGTCGACGACCCTCGGGCGTACGCTCGGCTTCGATGTCGTGCTGCCTGGCGATCTTCTGCTGTCGGGTTCGGGCCTCTGGGCCTCCACCCGGTCGGACCGGACAGGTCAAAGCCTGACCACGGACCGGAGCGGACTGACCAGCGCGTCCTTCGCGTTCGCCGTCTCGCGGACGGGCCTGTTCACCGACTCCGATCAGGCGCGCCTGTCCCTGTCCCAGCCGCTGCACACCCTCTCGGGCAAGCTCGACTATACCGGCGTTCAGGTCGGGGATCGTCAGAGCGGGGCGTTGACCGTGGTCCACCAGCAGGTGGATGTGGCGAGCAAGACGACGCCGTTCTCCGCCGAGTTCCTCTACTCAACCCCCGTGTTCAAGCGCACGGCGGAGCTTGGCCTCTACGGCCGAGTGGAAACGGCATCGCCTCCACGTCGCCGACAGCGACCAACTACGTCGCCGGCGGCAAGATCAGCATGGCCTTCTGATCAGGAGCGCACGCTCCGAAGAGGCGGAGGCCTCTTGATCAGGCCGCGGCTGCAGTCGAGCTGATGGTGACCGCCGCCACGAGATTGGCCGCGATATCGCCGGTCGATGTGGAAGCGGCAGAGGCCGTCGCAGCCGTCGAGGTTGCTGTTGCGGTCGTTGGCGCCGTTGAAGCGTCACTTGGAGCGGCGGGTTTTTCGGCCTGCTGAGCCGCCTCTACCGGGTGGTGATGGTGGTGGCGGTGCGGCGAAAGCGCTGCCGAAGCTGACTGGTCCTTCGCCAGCTTCTCGAGACCGGTGGTCAGTTCAGCGGCGCTGAGCTGGCCGTCGCCGTCGGTGTCCAGCGCCGCGAAAGCCTGGGCCAGCGGGTCGTTTGACGTCGAGCTCCCGGCCGAGCTCTGGGAGGTTTGGCTCCTGAGGCCCTTCAGAGCCTGCTGCACTTCGCTCAGGGACAGTGACCCGTCGCTGTTCTGGTCCAGGCCCTTGATCAGCGCGTTGGCGAAGTCGGTCGCGGACGGCTGTGCGCTCTGTGTGGTCTGCGCGGACAATAGGGTCTGCAACACGCTCGCCGAGAACTTCTGGGACGGAAGCTGCGCGGCCGCAGCGCTCGGCGCCTTGGTCGGCTCGGCGTCGCTCGACCCGTCCAGCGGAGGCGGAGGCGGCAGATCCTGCCCGGGGCCCTGCAGGAATTGCGCGGCGCCGGTCGCTCCGGCGCCGGTTGCGCCAGGGCTCGATCCCGACTGCGAAAGCTGACGGAATAAGTCGTTGAGGCTGTTTATGCTGCTGGTCATGCGCGATCCTCATCTGTGATCGGCGGGCCGACCAGGATCGCACATGCAAGTCCGTGGCCGCGCCTAACCGATCAATTCCTCGACCGGCAAGCGGGGTTTGGGCGGCAGCGTGCGCTCCGGCGCCCGGCCCACGCGCAGGGCGGTGATGAGCCTGCGCCCCGTCGGCAGGCTGAAGCTGCGGGCCATTTCCGAAGCCGCCTTGGGATCGTCCGCCAGCACCGCCATAGGCGCCGCCGACAGGCCGGACTGGGTGATGGAGAGCCAAAGCCGGTAATACCGACGGCCGGTCTCCAGCGGGCTCTCGTCGGCCGGCCTGTGGAACAGCAGTATCCCCGCCGCGCTGCATACGACCTTGGCCTCGGCGACGAAGCCTGCGGTGACGCCCAGCCGGTCCAGCGCCTCGAACACGCCGGGCCGCAGGACGACTCCGGCGCCTGCAGCCTCAAAGCCCGACATCTCCATGGCCTGCGCATTCAGGCCATCCCGCGTCCAGCGCGGATCCTGACGGGACAGGCGCATCCAGGACAACAGCTCCGCCCGAAACGCCTGATCACGAAATGAGCTGAGGCTCGCCGTGTCGTACACCGCCGCCACATGGGCGATCCCGTCTTTCGCGCGCACAACGACCACGTCCCGGTCCTCTGCGATGCGGTCGAGGGCGTTGGGCGCTGCAGGCACAAATCGGCCGCGATAGGTGCGACGAACGTGAACATAGGGCTGCAGTGGGTCAGGCGCGGCGCCCCCTGACAGAGTGATCCTGGCGACGTCGCCCGCGCTCAGGTTCGAAGACGGGGAGACGGTCGCGGCGATCTCTCGCGCGGAGCAGGCAAGGACGAAGCCCTCGATCGCTGCGCCGTGGCTCACGCCGGCGTCGCGCCCGGTGGGGTCGCCGATGGCGAGGTGACGTTCGGCGACGTCCCGCACACGGACCTCAGCTTCGCTGACCCTGAGCCAGCGCGTGGGTTGGGTGTTGTGCACGCTGGGCGCAAGGTTCGCCTCGAGGACGACGGCGGCGAAGTCCGGGTCGGACAGGGTCAAGCTTGGGCCTCCGGCCTCAGGAGCAAGGCAAGTTTCTGGAAGTAGGCGAGGGCGCTGCGCGTCTGCGTGTCTGCGCCGCCGCCGGGGAGGGTGAGCAGGCCGATGCGCAGCGGCGTCCGTTGCAGCAGCAGCGCCTGATTGGCGTCGTGCCGGCTGAGGAGTTCGTCGAGTTCGGTCCAGGGGCTGGTCCCAGCGCGACCCTCCCGATCCTGCGGCGCACCGCTCAGGGCCCGTTCAACCGGCCCTGTCTGTAGTCCGTCGATCAGGCCGACCGGGTCCAGCCCATCGAGATCCGCAGGCCCCAGCACGCGCAGGCCCGCCAGCAGGGGCTGGTCGGCAAGATCGGACAGCAACCCATCGAGGGTGGCGCGATCACTGGCGGCGAGCGCTTGGAGAAAGGCCTGACTGGTCGATCCGCGCCTTGCGAGCAACAACGATTGCAGAGCGCCGGCGGCAAGAAGCAGCACGTAGAGAACCGCCCAGAGTCTCAAGGCGCCGGAGGGCCACGGGAGGTCGAGCGCGCGGGCGACCGGCGCGGCGGCGGCGGCGCTGACGGCGACAAACAGGCCGAGCCCGAGATAGGCGCGGGCGGCCTCTCGCCGGGAGTGGGCGTTGGCGCTGAGCACGAGCGCCGTCGCCGCAGCGCCCAGCCCGCTCGACCCGACCGGCGCTGCGTCCATGAAGTCAGACACGATCAGCGGCACGAGGCCAAGGCCGGCCACCAGCACCGCGTCGAGAAGAACGTTTTCCTGCTGGGACAGGCTGTCCCGCCGGCGCGTCAGGATCAGCACGGCGAGGCCGCCGAAGGTCGTGATCTCGTAGGCGAGGAGGCTCCAGTGCGGGATCGCTGATCGCAGGGGCGAGACGATCACCACCCCTGCTGCCACCATCGCGCCCGCCGCCACGCCGATCTTGAAGACCTTGGGCGCATGTCGTCGCATCAGGCCCTCTATGAGGAACAGGGCGGACAGCGGGACAACGCTGACGGCGAGCAGGGATGCGTCGTCCAAAAACCCGAAGCCGCTCGCCTCGCTCGCCCAGCGCAGGCCATAGAAGGCGGCGAGCACGCCGAGGGCGAAGCGCATCCGGCTGTTTAGGGGGTCCGCCCGGGCGTCCGTCCGCGCGGCGGCGGAGGCGAGCAGGGTCACACAGCTTAGGGCGTCGATCAGTTGCTGCGCGGACGCCCGGTCAAACATCAGTCGGCCAGCATCTTGGCCATGAACCGCCGAACGAGCAGGCCCTTGGCGAAGGCGATCGGCGGGAGGAGGGGGCGCTCGACCTTGGCCGAGTAAGGGTTGAGGAACCAGCCTCGGTGGTCGGTCCTGGAAGTCCGCCCCATAAGGGCCTGAAGGGCCTCATAGGCCATCAGATTGCCGGTGGTGACGACCATGGGCGCAAAGGACATGCGCGAGCGCTTGCCCGCCGCCATTTCCGCCGCAGCGCCGAGATCGACATGGAACGCAGATGACGAATGGGTGAGGACGTATTCCAGCTCCTTCAGGAAGGCGCCGCGGGTCTCCTCCAGCGTCAACGCCTCCCACGACTTGCCCAGAGTCGGATAGCCGAGCCGCTCTTCCGGCCGCGGCGCGTCGGGGCGGACCACGATAACCGAGGGGAGTGGGGAGGCGTAGGCGTCGATCACCGTCACGCCGTGGGTCTTGGCCGCGCGGTAGAGGGCGACGCTCGCCGCCACGTCGTCGCAGCCGTTGACAATGACGTTGTAGCGGCTGGCGATATCGTCGAGCTTATCGGTCCACTCCCCGCCGAACCGTTCCAGCGCGATTTCCGGGTTGATCCGCAGGGCCGCCGCCTCCGACGCTGCAGCCTTGTCCTGGCCCACCGTGTCGAGGGACGCGAACACCTGACGGTTGAAGTTGGAGATCTCGAAGCGGTCGATGTCCGCAAGGCCGATCCGCCCGACCCCTGCGCGCACCAGCGAGGCGAAGCACGCGCCGCCCATTCCACCTACCCCCGCCACGAAGACGCTCGCGGACTTCAGGCGCGCCTGCTCCTCCGGGCTGACGAAGCCGAAGTTGCGGGTGGTGAACTCTGCGTAGTTGAATTCGGCGTCACTCATGATCGCACGGGCCTCCAGGGACGAAGCGCGCCATAGGCCTGATCGTCCGCGAACCAGTGGATCACCGGCAATACGGCCGCGCCGAGCGCGATGATGAGGATGCTGCCCGCGAGCCAGGGCGCGCTGCCGGGCTGCGCGATCCTGGCGAGATACCGGCTCGCCGCCTCCATTTTGATCTGGCCGATCTGCAGCACGTCGTCGCCCCGATCATAGTCGAGCTCCCGCTCGCAAAACGCGTTGTAGGCCACCTTCCGATGTGGAGCCGCGGCGGCGAAGGTCTTCTTCAGATTGTCCGAGCCGCCTGTGTAGGCGTTCTTGATGATCGAACGCTCTGCGTCGTATTCGGCCTCCGCACCCACGCCGAAGACGTGCCGCCAGCGAGCCATGATCTGGCGGGCGAGCAGCCGGTGCGCAAAGCTCGGTCCGGTGGACCGCTCGGGCGTCGGAAAGACGTCTGCGAAGGTCTCCGCCACCATGCCGAACACGGCGGGCACCTGGGTGACGTTCGACAGGTACAGCGGGCGGCACTGACGACGCACGAACAGCAGGACGCAGGTCAGCCCGTACAGCATATCTGACAGGCCCCGACCTCGGCGGCTGGGGTCGACCATGACCAGGCCAAGATGCAGGATCTCGATGGGCCGACCGCCCAACTCCGCCTCCATAAGCGCCAGCGCATTGAACGCGATCGGCTGGCGTGTGCGGGCGTCATAGACCATGGTCACGACCGAAGACTTCAGCGCTTCGCCATCCGGCTTGAACACGCCGTAGTCGAGGTCGCCCCGGGTCAGAGTGGTTCGCGCGACGGCCTTGAGGTCATCGACCAGTTGCGCAAGCGCTTCCGCAGACAGGTTAAGGCCAGGACGCTCGACGATGCGTAAAGAGAGCCCTTCGCCTGCGGGCAAAGTCAGGTCGAGGCGTCGGCGCAGGCGGCTCATGTCCTGACGCGCGCCTTCATCCGGGCCAGATGTGCGACCGGCCCATCCGCCCGACGCAGCCAGATCTCGGCGGCGATCAGCCCCTCGCCCTGTCCCAACCAGAAGATCAGCGCCGTCATGGTGCGCGTGTCCATATGCGCCAAGTGAACGAGCAGGGGGCCGTACATTCTCGAAAGGGTGATGCCCACGGTCATGCCCGCCGCTCGGGTGACCCAGATCTCATGCCGGGCGAAGTCGCGACCGCGGGCCGCCTGAAAGGCCTGCACGGCGCAGTAGATGATGGCGATCATCCAGACCAGGTTCGGCCAAACCCCTGCGAGGCCCGCGAAGGGATAGACGATGGTGCTGATCACGCCGGTCACCGGGAGAGCGACCAGCAGCGCAAGGCCCGCATAACCGACCCAGCGGTGCGTCTGACGATATCGGCGGCGCATGGCCGGCCAGAACTGGAACACGGCGGCAAGGACAAAAAGGCTTCCCATCGCCGCGTGACTACGGATCAGGAAGGGATGGCGGTCAAAGTCTGCGAGCTGATCTAGATAGGCCTTGCCGACCAGTTGCGCGACGCTGTCCGCCTGCAGAGCGGTCGGCACAAACAGGTTGTTCAGGCCGATCCCGAGGGCGCCGAGGCCCAGCGCAATCAGGAAGGCGCGTGCGACCTTTGGTCCCGGACGAGGGATGCTGGTCGGACGAAGGCGGGGCTCGGTCGTCAAACGGCGGCGTCTCCCGTGCAATGCGGACAGGACCGCATGGCGCTTGTCGCGCTTCGCATAGGGGTAGGCTGAGCCGGGATTCCTAGCAAGCGTCGCGATTTCGCCGACATCGGAAATGATCTAGGGATAAACGCTGAACGCGGGGGCGAGCAGACCATCCATGACCCGACATCTGTTGGCCATGAGCGCAGTTTGCGCGGCGAGCCTCGTCTGGCTTCCATCCGTTCCCGCCTGCGCGGCGCCGGAGGAGATACAGGTCTACCAGGACGATAGCGTCGCGGCAGGTCATTTCGGGCTTGATCTGCACAACAGCTTTGTCGTCTCGGGCTCCAGAACTGCCGACTATGCGGGCGGGGTTGCGCCGAACCATCAGTATCGCCTCACGCCGGAGTTCTATTACGGACTGACGCCGAATATCGAGCTTGGCCTCTATGTGCTGGCCGACCGTGACGCCTCGGGCCGGACGGCCATCGGCGGCGAGAAAGTCCGCATCAAGTACATCGCGCCGCGCCCCGAAGGCCGGGACTGGTACTGGGGGGTCAATCTCGAGGTGGGCCGCGTCGGCGCCCGCTATGACCAGAATCCGTGGAACACCGAGCTGAAGGGGATCTGGGGCTGGCGACGCGGTCGCTGGGACGTGGCCGTCAACGCCAATGTCGACGCCGCCCTGTCCGGGCGCAAGCCCCCGCCTCCATCCCTCGAGATCACGACGAAGGTCGGCTATCGCACCGCGCCGGATTTGTCCTTCGGACTCGAGACCTTCAACTCCCTGGGCGACCGCCGGAACTTTGGCCGTTTCGGTCAAAATGAGCAGTCGATCTACGCCGTATCGGATCTGAAGGTTCACGGATTTGACCTCAATCTCGGCGTCGGGCGCGGGCTGACGGCGCCTTCGGACCACTGGGTGGTGAAGGCCGTGATCGGCGTTCCGCTTCCCTGAACGGCTTAATCCTATGAGGCGAATCCGCTCGCCCGTCCGGCGCTTTTGTCGATAAACGAGGCGTCGGGGTTTGGGGGGACAAGGGCGATGTCGTTACGTCTGGCGGGCGCTTTTTGCGCCCTTGTGGTGGGCTTGTCATTGCAGGGCGCCGCGTTCGCCGCGTCCAACCCGCCGCAACCCGTGAAAACCTTTGATCGTGTGCGGCTTGAAGGCGTCGTCGACGGACTGATGGCCGAGGGCATGGGCGACTTCAACGTCGCCGGCGCCACGGTGGCGGTCGTGCAGGACGGGCAAACGCTGCTCGCCAAGGGATACGGCGAGGCACGTCTCAAGCCGACGCCTCGACCCGTTGACGCCGACACCCTTTTTCAAGTCGCCTCCATTTCCAAGACGTTCGTCTACATAGCCGGTATGCAGCTCGTCGAAGCGGGCAAGCTGAGGATGGACGATCCGATAAACGTCCATCTCCCCAAGGATCTCGCCATTCCCGATCAGGGTTTCCACACCCCGATCCGCGTCCGCGATCTCTTCGCCCACACGGCCGGGTTCGAGGATCTGGCGCTCGGTCACCTGTTCGCTGGCGATCCCAACAAGCTTTTGACCCTGGAAGGCTATCTGAAAGCGCACCGTCCGAAGCGCGTGCGGGCGCCGGGCGTTCTGCCGTCCTATTCGAACTACTCACTCGCCCTGCTCGGGGAGATCATCGCGCATGAGAGCGGGATGGGGTTTGAAGACTATATGGAGCAGAAGGTGCTGCGGCCCCTGGGAATGCTGCGGGCGAGCTATCGCGACGCCTATACGCCGAAGATCGCCGAGTCGCGGGGGCTGGTCCGTCCGCTGAGCGCTGACATCGCCGCCAACGCGACCCAGCAGCTCGCCGGCGGTCCGGGCGACTGGCGCGTGGCGGGAGCGGAGTACACCACGCAGATTGCGCCTGCCGGCGGGCTCAAGGCGGGGGCGACGGATATGAGCGCCTATCTCGCCGCCCTGATGGATCCTCAGCGCATGGAAGCGCTGGGTGTGCTCAAGGCCGAAACCTTCAGAAAGATGATCGCGACCTCGGCGGTCGACCTGCCCGTCACGGTGCATCACGGGTTCATTCCCTATCACCTCCCGGGTCAGTATCAGGGTTTCGGGCACGCAGGCGCGATGGCCTTCGGCGCGTCCGACCTCGTGGTCGTGCCCGAACTGAAGCTCGGGGTGTTCGTCTCCACCAACACCCGTGGCGGCTTCGCCTTCGCCTACAGCATGGTCGCCAGGATGATCGACGCCATGGCCCCGAGGGCGGAGCTTCCTGCGGTTCGGACGCCGGAGACAGCCCGCGCGGCGGCGTCACTGGCCGGCGCCTGGCTGGTCACCAGACGCGCCTCGACGCCCTCCGAGCGCGCCATCAACGGCCCTATCACCGCCACGCGGACCATCACCGCCAAGCCCAACGGCGACATCGCGGTGAGCGGTCTGATCGGCCCGCCGGCGCTGTATGCGCCACTCGGGGGCGGGGTCTGGAGATCCTATCGCCCTGGGGGCGTTCTGGTGCTGGGCAAGGGCGGCGACGGGCGCGAGGCCCTCTTCTCCGGAAACGGAACCCAGGCGATGGAGCGCGCCTCGCTGTTTGACACCGCCGGCTGGATGGTCGCCGCGCTGATCGCGGCGTTGCTGGCGGGTGTCCTGACGGTTTTCAGCCTGCCGCGGCGTCTCTTCGAACGGTCACCGACCAGCGGCGCGCAGCGGTCGGCGGGGCTCGCTATCGATGCCGCATCGTGGGCCTGGGCGATCGGCGTGGCGGGTTTTGTCACGGTGCTGGCGGGCGCGGCTCCGGACAACGGGGCGCGGCTCATGTTCGCCTATCCGGGACCAATGGTATGGATTGGCTGGAGCGTCGCTGCGGCGGTGGTGCTGTCGATACTGGGTGTCCTGTCAGCTGCGCCGGCGCTGTCGGCCAAGGGCGGGTGGAGCGCCTGGCGGCGGATAACCTTCATTTCCGTCATCCTCATCTATGGTGTGGCAAGTCTCGCCGCATGGAAACTCGGCCTGATCGGGTTTCACGCGGCCTGATCGAGCAACTGGCAACACGATCACGGTTAAGCGCTTCAAGGAAATTCAACCTCTGACCGTTATATTCGGTCACAATGAAGTTGATCTCGCTAATTCTCGGCGGCCGAAGCGCCTGGGTCGTGACGACCCTGGCGGGACTGTCTGCATTCGCCGTTTCGCTCGCACCGGCCCATGCCCGTGCGGACGAGCGCGACTATGCGCGCGACATCGACCTCGCCAAGTCCTTCATTCTATCCGAACCGAATCGCGCGCTGGAGTACGCCCAAAGGGCGGAGGCCTCGGCCGGACCGGCTCACAACGCCGACGCGAGGATCAGGCGCGCCAGCGCTCAGTGGTTGGAAGCAGAAGCGCTGATCCGCCTCAACCGGGCGGATGAGGGGCTGCCGATCGCCAAGTCGGCGCGGGCCGCCACTGAGCTGGATGCGCCGAACTCGCAATTGCTTGGCGATATCCTCATGGCGGAGGGCTACGCGGAAGAGACTGTCGCCAGACCCGCGGACGCGCTGAACGACTACCAACGCGCCAATAGGCTTTTCAGCGCCAAACACGATCTACGCGGTCAGTCCAAGAGCCTGCAGAACATCGCCGGCATCTATGACGAGGCCAAGGACTATGATCGTGCGCTGAGCTACTATCGGCAGGCGACGGACATCTACCAGGCTGACGACGCTTTGGCCTTGTCCGCCTTCAACGGCGCCGGGATTACCTATCAGCACCTGAACCGATACGCCGAAGCGGAAGCCTCGTTTCGCAGAGCCGAAGGGATTGCGGTGCGCCTGAAGAGCCCGATGCTCGAGGCTTCGGTGCTCGCGAACATCGCCAACGCTCTGGTTTTGCAGAAGAAATATGATTCCGCGCAGCTGGAGATCGCCCGAGCGCAGCTCGTTCGCGCGCGAAACCCTTCCGTTGCGGAGCTGTCGCCGCTCCTGTGGGGCGTGCAGGCGGAAGTCGACTTCCGTCGCCACCGGATCGCCGCTGCGCTGGAGGATCTGGACAAGGCTTTCAAGGGGTTGGACCTGGCGTCCACGGACGCCCCGTTCCATGACATTCACGAATTCGCCTACGAGATCTACCGCCAGACCGGAGAATTCCGGAAGGCGACCGCGCACCTTGAAGCCTACAAGCGACTTGACGACGCGTCTTGGAAACTGGCCGCGTCCACCAGCGCGCAACTCGCTTCGGCGCAGTTCGATTTCGCCAAGCAGAACCTGCAGATTACGGAACTCAAGTTGTCCAAGGCGGCGGAGCGTCAAAGGTTCGCTGACCAGCGGGCGGAATTTGGACTGTGGCTGACCCTGGCCTTCCTCGCCGCCCTTGTTCTCGCGATCGTTGCTCTGGTGATTGCGCTTAGGGGACGCAACTTCGCGCAGATCGCCAATCGCAAACTGGAGCTCGTCAATACGTCTCTGGAACGTGCGGTCGCAGCGCGAACCGAATTCCTGGCGCGGACGAGTCACGAGATGCGCACGCCGCTCAATGGCATCGCCGGCATTGCGCAGGCTCTGCTGAGCCGATCTGACCTCAGCTCGGACGTCCACCGGCATGTACAGATGCTGGCGACGTGCAGCGACGCCATGACCAGCCTTGTCGAGGACATTCTCGACATGGCGGCGATCGAGCGGAAAAATGTTCGGCTCAGTTGCGCAGAACACGATCTCGGCGCTCTGCTCACGCGCGTTAGCGGGCCCTGGCGGGAACGCGCGATCCTGGCGCGCCTTGATTTCGAGGTGGAAGGCTTTGAGAGCGCGCCGCGCGTGACCTGCGATGACGCCCGCGTGGCGCAAGTTCTAGACAATCTTCTGTCCAACGCCGTCAAGTTCACGCCGGAGGGCAAGATCACAGTCCTCTGCAGCAGCGAGTTTGCGCATGACGCCTGGCGCATTGTCCTGACCGTCAGCGATACGGGCGTGGGCGTGCCAGAAGCCCTGAGGGAGCAGATCTTTGAGCCGTTCCAGCAGGCGGACGGCGGCACGAAGCGGCAGTTCGGCGGGACCGGACTTGGTCTGTCGATCAGTCGCGAACTGGCCAGATTGATGGGTGGCGACCTGCAGTATCAGGATCGGTCAGAGGGGCTGGGCGCCTGTTTTGTCTTCTGGTTCACCGCGGGAAAGGCCGAGCCGCAGGTCGAACCGGTCTTGGGCAAGGCGCTGTCGCTCGCTGACCGGCGCATCCTGTTGATCGAGCCCAATCCGCTGAATGCGGCCTTGCTGCGTGTGGGACTGGAGCCGACCTGCCGATCGATCACTCTCGTTCCAAATCTCGATGATTTCGATCCGAATGTCCGACGCGAAGATGCGCTGGTGCTCATCATGTCGATGGGTGCGAGCGACGATATCGAGGAGAGGCTTCGGATCGCCCGTGACCGGATCGGAGATGCAAGCCTGGTCGCTCTGCACCCGCCCGCAAGCGGCGAGCAGTCGCTTGAACTCGAGGAAGGCTTGGCGGATCTATGGCTCGCGAAGCCGATCCAGTTGCCTGCCCTGATTGAGGCCCTGCGCGGCCTCAAACTACATCGATCGGACGATGACAGCGAAAAGACTGAGGCGACTTCCAGGACTATGAATGCGCGGTAATAAATAATTATCTCGTCAAGTTGCAAAGTGCTCATATTGGACTTCAATGGGTCCAATAGGCCGGAGCGCTGACCCATGCGGGCACTGTGCATCGACGATCACGCGATTAACCGACGCGTCCTTGTGGCTATGCTGGAGACCGCTGGCATCGTCGCTGACGAGGCGGAGTCGGGCCAGAGGGGCATCGCCATGGTCGAAGCGTCCTCTTACGACGTGATCTTCATGGATCTACGCATGCCGATCATGGACGGTGTCGAAGCTGCGTCCAGCATTCGGGCGCGAAACGATGAAAAGAGCCGGACGCCTATTATCCTGGTCACGGCCGACGCCAGCGTCACGTTGGAGGCTCAGTCCTGGTCAGACCGGTTCAATGGCGCACTGTTCAAGCCCGTCCGACCCGAGCTCCTGTTCGATACAATCGCAAGGGTGCTGATGTCGAACGGTCCACGGACCGCGCAGGTCGGCTGAGGTCTTATTTCAGCGTCGCCAGATAGTCCGCGACGTCCTCCGCCTTCTGACCGCCCTTCAGACCTGCAAACGGCATGCGATTGCCGGGGATAACGGTCGCCGGCGCCTTGAGATAGGCGGCGATCTTGTCTGTCGTCCAGGCATAGGCGACCGCCTTCATCGCCGGTGAATAGGAAAACCCCGTCAGGGATCCCGCCTTGCGTCCGACGACCCCGTAGAGGTTTGGGCCGACGGTCGAAGCCGCGCCCTTGCCCACGGAGTGGCACATCGCGCACTGCATGTTGAACAGCGCCTTGCCGGCCGCGGCGTCGGCGAATGCAGAGGCCGCACCGCTCGAGGCGAGCACAAACGAAATCGCAAACAGGGTCAGGCGGCGCATCGGCGGGACGTCCTTAAAAAAAGTGCAAGATTAGTAGCTTGTCCAGGCGTAGAGGCGAAGGGTGTTGTTGTCCCCGGCTTTTGCGCCAAGGCCGTCATAGTTCGACCCGGCCCCGTCATATTTGACATAGTAGGTGTACTGCAGGCCAAGGCGCAGGTTGAACCGCGGGCCCATCGGCGAGGTTCCTGCGCCCCATGGCGTGGCGCTGATCTCACCCGAGAGACCCGTGGTGTCCGGCTTGAGATTGCGGTTTGAGGCGAACAGAAGCGCGTCCGGGCTGCCCGTCGTGTCGAACCCCTGCAGCGTCACACCGATGCGGTTCCGCCAGAAGTAGCTGACGTCGGCGCGCAGATCGGTCAGGTCGTTGCGCGGATTGGCGGAGAAGCCAAGGGCGTAGGAGGCGTTCAGATGCTGGCGCTCCTTGAGGTAGCGCGCGTTGATCGCCACCGTATCGCCATTTGTCAGATTGCGGATGTAGGAGGCGTCTACGCCCACGTCCCGGTACTTGTCGACCGCGCCGCTAGAGGCGTCGAGGCCGGGCTCGATATCGGCGTTCATCGCCATGAGACCAAGCGATCCTGTCCCGCCTAGCACGTCGCTCTGGTAGACGAGGCGTCCGTAGGGGGCGAGGCCCTTGATATTGCCCGGCGCGGTCGGGTCGGCGCCCAGACGGGACGCAAGCCTCGATCCGATCGATCCGTAACCGCCGCCTTCGACATAGAATTTTGAGTCGATCCAGGCGTAGGCGGTCGCGCCCATGGTGGTCTGGGCCAGACTGCCCAGGATCGCTCCCGGCGCTCCTCCGGGCGCCAAGGCGGAGCCGGTGTAGGGATAGCCCCAGGCGGGCGTGGTGTTCCAGGCGTCCTGCATGGTGGGGTTGTTGTTCACCGATACGCCCAGCAGCACGTCGTGCTTGGCCACCGTCATGTCGGTGACGGCGCGAAGATCGACATTATCCCAGGTGAAGGCCCGCGCGACGCCGTCATAGGTCGCCTGGATAAAGGCGCCCAGGTGCTGGCCGAAGCCGCCGGCGAGGAACAGGCTCGCCTGATCCAGCGTCCAGTTGTCGTTGACGCCGTAGTGCGCCGCCGGCGGCGAGGCCTGATCCTTCTGAGTGTTGACGAAGGAGGCGATCGCCATGGCGGACAGAGGCAGATTGTAGGTTGAGCCGGAACGCGCCGTGTAGCCGCGAAGTTTGAAGTCGCGTCCATAGGTCGTGAGCTGGGGGCCAAAGCCGCCGACATGGCAGGCTGCGCAAGGCGCGCCGGTCTGAACGGCGAAGGCGGGCACGGCGCCGGCGGACGTCGCCGACAGGCTCGCGACCGCCGCGATGGCCAACGCTGCGACAGCGCTCAGGGCGGCGGGGAATGACGCAATGGGAGTGCGGCGCATGGTGGCCTCCAGCAAACTCCGAAGGCTCGAGCGTTTCCGACCATTCGGAAAAAACCTTCGGTCAGCTTCGAAGGTCACCGTAAGGCATCTTCAATCTCGGCAATTGAGCTGCATCAATCGACGCGAAATAGACTTGGGACGGTCTGAGGGGCGGCTGCGCATAAACAGCAAATGAACGAGCCCTTCCACCGGCGTTCAATCGGCCCGTGACACCTTGCGCATATGGCGACAGGCCGACAGTACGAGCAAGGAGAGCTGCGATGAAACTCAAGATGACCTTCCTGATGGCCGTCAGCGCGGCGTCCGTCATCACCGCGACAGCGGCGTCCGCCGATCCCTGGTACGGGCGGGATGGCGATCGCTGGGCGGGCTACCGTTACAGCAATGCAGGCTACGGCGACTATGACCGCAGAGCGGACTTCCGCGGCTACCCCGAATTCTACGGTGTGAAGTTTCACATCCGTCAGGAGATCGCTGAGGGGGTGCGGGACGGATGGATGGATCGCTGGACCGCTGCGCGTCTGAATCAGGACATCTACCGCATCGCCGCCTGGGAGAGCCGGGAATTCGACGCGCATGGCTGGGGCCTGCCCGGTGATGATCGCGCGCGGATCAGAGGCGCTCTGGACCGCATCGATCACGAGGTGGATGAGGCGCGGGACAGGATGTGATCGCCTTTATAGTCGGCCGCTGCGCGTTGCGGCCGGCTCCGTTTGCGGCATAGTGG
The DNA here is from genome assembly GCA_903903715.1 of uncultured Caulobacterales bacterium. GTDB lineage: Bacteria > Pseudomonadota > Alphaproteobacteria > Caulobacterales > Caulobacteraceae > CAIMFV01. The sequence continues at coordinate 1,831 of CAIUZX010000281.1, read as the reverse complement.
CGGGATCCAAAGGAGATAGAGACCATGTCACCTCGCCATCTGGCCGCCGCACTCATGCTGGGAACCCTAATGGTGACAGGCGTCGCGGAGGCGGCGACGGGCTCGGGCGGCGATCCGATTGTTGTGCATATGCGCCGAGGGACCGATCGCATCCGTCTGCGCGGGGTTTTGAAGGAGAGCGTCGACTGTTGCACTTACAAGTTCGACGCCCGCAAGGGCCAGCATCTGACGGCGGGCGTGAGCGGCGCGGCGACGCGTCTGACCATCACCTATCCGAACGGAGATGGAGACGGTCCCGGCCTTCCTGGCAATATGGAGTTGCCTGAAACCGGAACCTACCTGCTCAGCGTGTCCCCCAACCTGATGGCGGACGGCGCCTATGGCCGCTTCACCCTTTACCTCGCGATTACGAAGTGAGCGTTCGATCTGGCCTGCGCGGCTTATAGGATCGGTCGATGTCGAGCTTTGACGAATCAAGACTGGCGGCGCCGCGCGCGCCGCGGAACCGCGCTCTGACCGAGGCGAAGCTGCGCAAGGCGGTTGAGGATCTTCTCGTGGAGCGCGGCTTTTCCGCACTCACCCCGTCCGCGGTCGGACGGCGCGCAGGCGTCGATAAGATGCTGATTTATCGGTATTTTGGGGATCTGGGTGGCCTCGTCCGCGCCATCGCCTACGCCGACGACTTCTTTCCGACGTTCGAGGTGATCTGCGGAGGGTTGTCCGTCGCCGACCTGCTCGAGCTGCCGGTGAACCAGCGCGCCGCTCACGTGATCGCCAACAACGCCCGGGCCCTGCTGGCGCGGCCCGTGGTGCTGGAGCTGATGGTGTGGGAGCTCGTCGAGCGGAACGAGCTGACCGCCATCATGGAGGAAGCGCGGGAGACCCTTGGCCTTCGCCTGCTCGGCGAGCTGTTTTCGGACGTCCGCGATGAGAAGCGCCTGCGCTCCATCGGCGCCTTGCTGTCGGCGGCGGTGACCTATCTTGCGCTTCGCCGACGCAAGATCCGCTGGTACTCCGGCGTCGATCTCACCCTTGATGATACCTGGTCCGACTTCGCCGACGCCATCGCGCTGATGACGGCGGGGCTGAACGCTTAGGGCAGCGGCTCGAGGATCGCGTCGAGGGAGGCCTTGCCCGTCGAGGTGCGCTCGAGGTGCGGGTACTTCAGCCCCTCATGCCAGTCGATGCGGACCGTGCGGAAGTGGTTGTTGATCTTGACCAGGAGCTCGATGGGATCGGTTTTCCCTTTCGCAGCCTTGACCGCCGATTTCAGGATCTCGCCGGTGTAGGTCAGGCCGTTGACGGCGACGAGCTGGGTGTCGGCGGTGAGACCGGCCTTGAACGCGGGGCCTTCCCACTGGACATTGCTGAGCTGACCGTCCTTTGCCACGGTGAAGCCCAGCGAATACATGAAGTCGGTAGTCTCACGCCGGGCCTCGACGCTTTTTCCGTAGGCGGACTGAATGTCGTTGTAAGCGAGGCGATATCCGCCCCGGGCCAGACCGTCGAGCGGCGCGCCCGGGCCGTGGCCCTCCAACCGCGTCTTCAGGAAGCTTGTCCAGTCGTAGGGCTCGATCGTGTTCAGCGCCTTGACCACGTCCTCGAACGTGTAGGTCTGCACGACATAGCTGCCGTCATAGACGCCGAAGAACAGCTTGGCGAAATCGGACAGGGACCGTCTGCCGCCGGAGCGTTCGCGGATAAGCGTGTCTGCGTCCAGCCAGATCAACTGGCCTTCGGAATAATAGTCCTCCGAACGCTGCCAGCTCAGCCAGGACAGGGGGCGGCGCTGCGCGACGATGGGGTCGTTGGTGGTGTCGATCAGCGCCTT
>CAIUZX010000280.1 GCA_903903715.1 uncultured Caulobacterales bacterium | reverse complement strand
TCAGGTCATAAGGCTATCGGCCGCCTGCCAGCGCTCCGCATTCACGCCGACGAAGATCAGCCAAAGGGTCAGGGCGCCCTCGGCGAGGAAGCCCGGCAGCAGGATCCAGGGGAACAGGCTGCTCGCCACGTCCGGGGCGACCAGCCCGAGCACGCTGTTGGTGATGTAGCAGGTGCCGGCAACGGTCAGCGCCAGGCCGATCAGCCTTGGCAGGAAGGTCGAGCGGGCGATCAGCAAGCCGATCATGACGAGGTGAATGCCGAACAGGATCAGACCGATGGAAAAGGTCGTCTGGTGCAGGCTGAGAGAATAGCTGACCAGCATCTGCATCTCCGCCCCAGCCGGCGCGTGCTTGATCAGGAACAGCGGCCCGACCAGAAGCGCCGCGCTTGTGGCCATCATCGCCGAATAGACCAGCTGGAACACGGCGGCGGCGAGCGACACCCTCGCCCCGGCAGGCTTGAGCAAAATGAACAGCAGCACGGCCACCGCCACATCGCAGAGCGTGGTGCTGACATCGGCGACTATGCCCCAGCGCCAGAGCTGATGTGATTCTGCGATCCTGCGGACCGTCGTCGCCGGATCGTCTGAGACGATCAGCCGGTCTCTGACAAACCCCTCGGCGAACATCGCCGCGACCATGATGCAGAGGTAGAGCGCCCCGGTCACCCGGGCGAGGGCGCGCGGCGATGCGATGCGACCAGCGTCCGACATTCCGCCCCCAAGCGCCTCAGGCCTGACTTGACCTACAACATCGGCGGCGTCGCCTCACGTGAAATTAAATTCACCTGCGCTCGACGACATAGAACAGATTATCCGGCCCGCCGGGACTGGGCGACGGAGTGCGGCGCCCCTGGATCAGCCGGGCGCCGATCTTCTCCGCCGCGCGGCGGGACCGGACATTGGTTTCGCCGATCCGGAAGATCACCTTCGGCACATAGCGGAAGGCGTGTTCCAGCATCAGCCGCTTCATTTCCGCATTGAGCGCGCCGCCCCAGTAGGCGCAGCCGAGGAAGGTCCAGCCGATCTCGATCTCGTCCGCCTCGACGTAGAGGTTCGAATACCTCGACCAGCCGATGACGGTCCGGTCCTGCGACAGCTCCGCCACCAGCGCGCCGCCGGAGGCGATCCCGTCATCGAAATAGGCACGAAAGGCGCCTTCCTGATATCGGTCCGCATTCGGGTGTCCGGCCCAAACCTTGGGATCGCCTCCAACGGCGAAGAGTGCGGCGAAGTCGTCACCCATCACCGGCCGCAAACGCACCAGCAGACCTTCGAGTGTCGGTTGATAGTCAAAGGCCGCAGGTGTCGTCATGCCCTACAGCGGCCCGTGTTCGAGATGCGGCAGGACGTGTCGGGCGAAGAGGTCGGCCTCGGCGGCATGGGGGTAGCCCGACAGGATAAAGGCCTCGATGCCCAGCGTCTGATAGGCGCGGAGCTTGGCCAGAACCTGATCCGGATCGCCGACGATGGCGGCCCCGGCGCCGGAGCGCGCGCGGCCGATGCCGGTCCACAGGTTCGCCTCGACATAGCCGTCGTCGGACGCGGCGTCGCGAAGCTCGGCCTGACGCCGCACGCCGACCGACTGGCTGTCGAGGGACTTGGCGCGAATGGCGTCGCCGGTCTTCGCGTCCACCCGGCTGATCAGGCGGGACGCGGCCTCGCGGGCCTCGCCTTCGGTCTCCCGCACGATCACGTGGGCGCGGTAGCCAAAGCGCAAAGTCCGGCCATGCCGCGCGGCGCGGGCCTTCATGTCCGTGATGATCTCGGCCACCGCCTCCATCTTGTCCGGCCACATCAGATAGACGTCGCTGCCTTCCGCGGCCGCTTCGCGGGCGTCGTCGGAGAGGCCGCCGAAGTAGAAGGCGGGCGCCTTGCCGCTGGTGGTGCGGATGCGCGGCGGATCGAGCTTCAGCTTGTAGAAGTCGCCGTCATAGTCCAGCGCCTCCCCGTTCAGCAGGGTGCGCAGCACGGCCATCAGCTCCACCGTCCGGCGATAGCGCGGCGCGCTGGGCAGCGTCTCGCCCGGGATGTCGCTGGAGATGATGTTGATGTTGAAACGCCCGTTCAGCATCTGGTCGAGGGTGGCGAGCTGGCGCGCGAGCTGCGGCGGCCACATCTCACCCACACGGATCGCGACCAGCAGCTTGATGCGCTGGATCAAGGGCGCCATGGCGCAGGCGAAGGCGACCGCGTCGATGCCGAGCTGATAGCCCGACGGCAAAAGGATGTTGTCGAACCCGCCCTTTTCCGCCGTCAGCACGATGTTGCGACAGTGCTCGAAGGTCGAGGCGAGCCTTGGGTCCGGAACGCCCAGGAACTCGTAGTCGTCGTCGCACAGGGCGGAGAACCAGGAGACTTCGCAAGGATTGTGTTCGGTCATGGCAGGGGAACGCCTCTTGCAGCGGTCAGGACCGCGTACCAGTCCTGACGAGATAGTTTCACCTTGAGCGCATCGGTCGCCTCGACCAGACGCGACGGGGTCTGGGTGCCAACGATGGGGACGGGTTTGGCCGGATGCGCCATGATCCAGGCGTAGGCGATGGCGGTGCGGGACACGCCCTCGCGCCTGGCCAGCTTGTCGAGTTCGGCGCAGACCTCGGACGCCCGCGGCAGGCCCTCCCCGCTCGCCACGGCGCCGCGGCCGAGCGGCGACCAGGCCAGCACGGCGAGATCAGCTTCCATCGCAAGGTCCAGCACCCCGTCATAAAGGGCGTCGATGGCCAGAGCCGAGAACTCCGGCTGCAGGCTCGCCAGCGGGAAGTCCATATAGGCCATCAGGGCGCGGGTCTGGGCCACCGTGTAGTTCGACACCCCCGCCGCAGAGATCTTGCCCGCCTTGCGCAGGTTGTAGAACGCTTCGGCCACCTCGCTCGGGTGGGTCAGGTGATCGGGCCGGTGGACCTGATAGAGATCTACATGGTCGAGCCCCATGCGGGTCAGCGACGCTTCGCACGCGGCGATCAGATAGTCTGATGAGGAACAATAGGGCACGCCCGGGATAATGCCGCCCTTGGTCGCCAGAACCATGCGCTTGCGCAAATCCGGCGCCTCGGCCAGAACACGACCCAGAATCACTTCGGCGTCGCCGAATGGGTTCCCATAGATGTCGGCGGTGTCTAGTAAGGTCAGGCCGTGGTCGAGGGCGGCCTCGACCAGAGCCCGCGCAGGGCCGGTCTCGCCGGCCAGTCGCCACATGCCCCAGGCGAGAGACGGTATGCGAAGGCCGCTCTTGCCGAGGGGGCGCAAATTGTGCTCGCTAGCCGCCCGGTCAAGAAGGTCGGCGTCGGCGATGCGAAACGGATCAAGGGTCATAGGGTAATGGAACCTCTGCGTATCGGACTCGTCGGCGTTGGAATGATGGGTCGCGAGCATATCCGCAACATCAAACTCTTCCCCGACGCCAGGATCACGGCGATTTGCGACCCCGTCGCGGAACAGCGCGCGCTGACCCGTGAGACCATCGGCGACACCGGAGACTCCATCGCCGAATTCGACTCGGTCGAGCGGCTGGTTGCGGACGGCAAGCTGGACGCGGTGCTCGTCGTCTCCCCCAACCACACCCATCGCCGGGTGCTGGAGCCATTGTTCGAGACCAACTGGGCGATCCTCTGCGAAAAGCCGCTCTGCACCACGGTCGAGGACGCCCGCTGGGCGGCGGAGAAGGCCGCGCGCCGCCGGGCCGTGTTCTGGACGGGGATGGAGTACCGCTTCATGCCGCCGGTCGGAGAGTTCCTCGCCGACCTCGAACGCGGAGACATCGGTCGGCTGCGCATGCTGACCATCCGCGAGCACCGCTTCCCGTTCCTGAAGAAGGTCGGCGACTGGAACCGCTTCAGCCGCAACACCGGCGGGACGATGGTCGAGAAGTGCTGCCACTTCTTCGACATGATGCGCCTGATCGTGAAGTCCCAGCCGGTGAAGGTCTACTGCTCCGGCGCCATCGACGTGAACCACAAGGACGAGCGCTACAACGGCGACACGCCTGACATCATCGACAACGCCTTCGCCATCGTGGACTTCGAGAACGGCGTGCGCGCCATGCTCGACCTCTGCATGTTCGCAGAAGGCGCTGAAGAGCAGGAAGCCATCACCGCCGTCGGCGACAAGGCCCGCCTCGACGTGTTCATCCCGTCTGGCGAGATCGTGCTCTCCCCCCGCGTGCCGCT
>CAIUZX010000279.1 GCA_903903715.1 uncultured Caulobacterales bacterium | reverse complement strand
GGACCGCATCCTGGATGTCGCCGCCCGGGCCATCCGCGCCGCCGGGCCGGACAAGGTCGCGGTCGCGGCGGTGATGTCCGAGGCGGGCCTGACCCACGGCGGCTTCTACGCCCACTTTCCGTCCAAGGACGCGTTGATCTCTGCAGCTGTCGGGCGGATGTTCGACGACGCGGCGGAGCGTAACAGTCCCGCGCGCGAGGGGGCGGAGCCTAGCCTGGCCCTCAGCGGCTATATCGACGCCTACCTCTCCCGCGTCCATCGCGACGCGCCGGAAACAGGATGTCCTCTGCCGGCCCTGTCGGCGGAGCTGTCGCGCCTTGGCCCCGCGGCCCGCGGCGCGCTGGGGGAGGGGCTGACCCGGTTGACCGACGCCCTGGCGCGGCGCCTGTCGGAGCTGACTCCTCCGTCGTCCGATCCCAGGGCGCTCGCCGCCTCCATGATCGCGGAGATGGTAGGGGCCGTGGCGCTCGCCCGCGCCGTCGCCGACCCGACCCAGTCAGACCAGATCCTGTTCAACGCCCGCGCGGCTGTGAAGGCCAAGGCCGGGCTCGAACCTGCTGCGAGGCGCCCATGACCACGGAAACGAAATCGCCGGACTCCCTCGTCAACCGCCTCGCCCCCGGCGCCAGCGGGCTGGAGCAGATGCGGGCCATGATGGCGATGGGCCGGACAGGCGGGATCGGCTCGACCATGGGCTTTCAGCTTGTCGATGTGGAGGAGGGGATGGTGGTCTTCGAATCCACCCCGGGGGAGCATGTCTACAACCCCATTGGGACGGTGCACGGCGGATATGCCGCGACGCTTCTGGACAGCGCCTGCGGCTGCGCGACGCATTCGAAGCTCGCCCCCGGGCAGGGCTACACCACGCTGGAGCTTAAGGTCGCCTACCATAAGGCGATCACACAGGGCGTCGGGCGTCTACGCGCTACCGGCCGCGTGCTCAGCTTCGGCCGCAGAGCCGCCTTCGCCGAGGCGACCCTGACGGACGATGCGGGCAAGCTCTATGCGTCGGCGACTTCGACGCTTCTGGTGATTTCGGGCTGAACCGGCTTTGCTGCAGGCGAGGCCTTGCGGAACGACATCACCCCGTCCTCGACCTTGCCGAACCTAAGCGTCTTCATGTCCGAGGCGTAGTTCTGCGTCACGCGCCAGGGCTCCTTGTCCCCCTGCTTGGGGAAGCGCTCCATCGCCCGCTGGACATAGCCCGCGCCGAAGTCGAGCCAGGGCGAGCCCTTCAGCGTCGGGTCGTTGTTGATCGGGCGGCACTCCGTCGTCCCCGTCGCCTTCATGTGGTTGAGGAGGCGGCAGACATACTCGCTGGTCAGGTCCGCCCGCAGCGTCCAGGACGCATTCACATAGCCGAAGACGGAGGCGAGGTTCGGCACGCCAGAATACATCATGCCCTTGTAGGAGAAGGTCTTTTCGAACGCGACCGTCTCGCCGTCGACCTGGAAATCGACGCCCGACAGGATCTGCATCTCGAGGCCCGTCGCCGTGACGATGACGTCGCACTCGAGGACCTCGCCGGATGTCAACTTGATCCCTTCGGGGACAAACCGGTCGATATGGTCGGTGACGACCGAGGCCTTGCCCGACTTGATCGCGGTGAAGAGGTCCGCGTCCGGCACGAGGCACAGGCGCTGGGTCCAGGGGTTGTAGCTTGGCGTGAAGTGCTTTTCGACGTCGTAGTCCGGGCCCATCTGCTCGCGCACCATGCCGAGCAGCGTCTCCTTCGTCTTCTCCGGCTTCTTGCGCGCGGTGTTGTAGAAGAGGAGCTGGAACAGCACGTTGCGGGCGCGGACAAGGTCATAGGCGAACTGGCTGGGCAGGAACTTGCGCAGATTGTTGGCGAAGGCGTCCTCCGCAGGCCGCGACACGACATAGGTGGGGGAGCGCTGCAGCATGGTCACATGCGCGGCCTTGTCGGTCATCGCCGGAACCAGCGTCATGGCCGTTGCGCCGGAGCCGATCACCACCACCTTCTTGCCCGTATAGTCGAAGTCCTTCGGCCAGAACTGCGGGTGGATGGTCTTGCCCTTGAACGTCGTCCGCCCCGGGAAGGTCGGGGTGTGCCCTTGCGCGTAGTTGTAATAGCCCGTGCACATGTAGAGGAAGTTGCAGGTGAGCTGCGCGGGCTCGGACGCCTTGCCCTTGAGGTAATCCACCGTCCACAGCGACGCAGCGGAGTCCCAGCGCGCGGCGACGACCTTGTGGCGATAGCGGATCTGATCCTTGATCCCGATCTCCTCGGCGGTGTCCTCAAGATATTTGAGGATCGACGGGCCGTCGGCGATGGCCTTGGCCTCCGTCCACGGGCGGAACGCAAAGCCCAGCGTGTACATGTCCGAGTCCGAGCGAATGCCGGGATAGCGGAACAGGTCCCAGGTGCCGCCCATCTGCTCGCGCCCCTCGAACAGGGCGAAGGACCGGTCCGGACAGCGCGTCTTGAGGAAGTGAGCGGCGCCAATGCCGGAAATGCCCGCCCCGACCACCAGCACGTCAAGGTGCTCCATGTTCCGTCCGCCCTTGGCTGTCCGGCGCTCCGCCGGTTGAGATGAGTTATCAGTGATCACTTTAGCAGGAAATTCCTGCGCGTCACGGGCGTCTATAAGGAAAGACCCCCGTCGACGACGAGGGTGTGGCCGTTGACGTAGGCGGCGAGGGGGGAGGCGAGGAACAAGACCCCGCCAGCCATGTCGTCCGGCGTGCCCAGACGCCCCGACGGGATGGCGCCGAGCGAGGCGGCGAGGCGTTTGGGGTTGTCGGTGGTGACCTTGGTCAGCTTGGTGTCGACAAGGCCCGGCGCCACGCCGTTGACCCGCACCCCGTCGGGCGCCCAGGCCTGGCCCAGGGTCCTGGTCAGGCTGATCGCGCCGGCCTTGGAGGCGGCGTAGGCGGGGTTGCCCTTGTTCGCCTTCAGCCCAGCAATCGAGCTGACGATGATGATCGCGCCGCGCGCCTCGGAGAGCGCCGGTTTGAATCGGCGGCAGATGTGCATCAGGCTGTCGAGGTTGACCGCCATCACCTTGTCCCAGCCCGGCCGCTCGAACTCGCCCCGGCTGTAGACGACGATGCCCTGGCAAAGCACCAGCACGTCCAGCCCGTCGAACGGCGCGGGCGCAGCGTCAATCGCGTCCGGATCGCCCACATCGACCCCCGCATAGGAAAGCCCCGTCAGATCCGATCCCGCCTGCCCCGCATAGTCCGCCGCCGAGGGCTTGGTCCCCCAGACGCACACCTCTGCGCCGCGGGTGCGGAAGGCGTGGGCGACGCCGTTGCCGATCCCGCTGGATCCGCCGACCACCAGCACGCGCTTGTTCGAAAAATCGAGATCGCTCATTCGACGTCAGTCCTCCATATCGCCGACTTTGTTGTCGAAGCGGGTTGATCCCGTGCGGCGCGTGGGCCAGCCTGTCTGAACACAACGGCGCGCGCAACGGCTCGCGTCTCAACGACAAGAAACCTGGGAGACGAACGCATGAAGGCCGCCGTATTGCGCGAAGTGGGCAAGCCGCTTCTGATCGAAGACGTGCAGATCGCCAAGCCGGGCCCCCGGGAAGTGCTGATCCGCACCGCCGCCGCCGGGGTTTGCCACTCTGACCTGCACTTCATCGAGGGCAAGTACCCGACGGTGCTCCCCGCCGTGCTCGGCCATGAGAGCGCAGGCATTGTCGAGATGGTGGGCTCGGAAGTGCGCACCGTGAAGCCCGGCGATCACGTGATCACCTGCCTGTCGGCCTTCTGCGGCCACTGCCGCCAGTGCGTGACAGGACACCTCAGCCTCTGCGACGGCGCGGAGACCCGGCGGGAGGAGGGCGGTCCGACCCGCCTCACCCAGAACGGCCAGCCGATGGCGCAGTACCTGAACCTGTCCTCCTTCGCCGAGCAGATGCTGATCCACGAGAACGCCTGCGTCGCCATCCGCAAGGACATGCCGCTGGACCGCGCCGCCCTGATCGGCTGCGGCGTGATGACCGGGATCGGCGCGGTGATCCACACCTCGAACGTGCGCCCGGGCGAGACCGTGGCGGTGATCGGCTGCGGCGGGGTGGGGCTTGCCGCCATCAACGGCGCGGCCATTGCGGGCGCCTCGCGCATCATCGCGGTGGACATGTCGCCGGCCAAGGACAACCTCGCCCGCCACTTCGGCGCCACGGACTTCGTCTGCGCCGCCGACGGGGACGCGGTGAAGGTGGTGCAGGAGATGACCAAGGGCGGCGTCGACCACGCCTTCGAGGCCGTGGGCCTGAAGGTGACGGCCGAGCAGGCCTTCATGATGACCGGCCGGGGCGGGACCGCCAACATCATCGGCATGATCCCCATCGGCCAGACGGTGGAGGTGCCGGGCTTCATGTTCCTTGGCGAGCGGCGGCTACAGGGCTCCTTGATGGGCTCCAACCGCTTCCCCGTCGACATGCCGCGCATCGTCGACTTCTACCTCTCGGGCAAGCTGAAGCTCGATGACCTGATCAGCCGCCGCATCGGCCTTTCTGACGTCAACGAGGCCTTCACCGAGATGAAGACCGGCGAAGTCGCCCGCTCCGTCATCGTCTTCGACGCGTGACGGATCAGGCGATCCTGCATGACTCTTGCCCGGCGCGACCTCCTTAGCTATATAGTTAGCTAAGGAGGCGCCCATGGCCCAGTTCTCGGTTCACGACGCCAAGACGAACCTCTCCCGCCTGATCGCCGACGCGCTGGCGGGCGAGGAGGTGGTGATCGCGCGCGGCAACGTGCCGGTCGTGCGCCTCGCGCCGGTCGCACCCCGCGGGCGGCGGACCTTTGGCGCGCTCAAGGGCAAGATCGCCATCGACGCGCAGTTCGACGAACCGCTGCCCGATGATGAACGGGACGGCTGGAGCCTAGGTTGAAGCTATTGCTCGACACCCACGCCTTGATCTGGTGGCTGGCGGGGGACGAGGCGCTGTCCCCCCGCGCCCGCGAGGCCATCGGTGACGAGGACAACGCCGTCGCCGTCAGCGCCGCTTCGGCCATGGAGGTCGCCACCAAGTTCCGTATCGGGAAGCTGGGACGAGGCGAGCTTTTAGCGCAGAACTTTGAGGCCATCATCGCCGGGCAGGGCTTTGCCGAGCTTGCGATCAGCGTTCGCCACGCCCGGCTCGCAGGCGAAATGAACATCGCCCACAAAGACCCGTTCGACCGGTTGCTGATCGCCCAGGCGCTAGCCGAGGACATGATGCTGGTCTCGAACGAGGCGCTGTTCGACACGTTTGCGGTCAAGCGCCTTTGGTAGCCTTTTGCCCTTTTTGACGCCGGACAGCGTTTCCGCCCCACAAGGCGGCTGGACTTGGGCTTCGACTTGTGGCGCGATGCACGCCAATAGATAATCAACACCGCACGGGAGACGCCACATCATGTCCATCGAGCAACCGGTCACCTTGAGCGGCTCTCCCGGGTCGCCCTACACCCGCAAGATGCTGGCGGTGCTGCGCTATCGAAGGATCGCCTATCGCTTCATCGCCGGGTCCCGCGGCCTCGCGGGCCTGCCCCAGCCCAAGGTGCGGCTGCTGCCCACCTTCTACCTGCCCGATGAGAGCGGGGAGCTGCAGGCCGTGACGGATTCCAGCCCCTTGATCCGCCGGTTCGAGACCGCCTTCGCCCCCCGCAAGGTCATCCCCGACCACCCGGCCCTCGCCTTCCTCGACAGCCTGATCGAGGACTATGGCGATGAGTGGATGACCAAGCAGATGTTCCACTATCGCTGGCACTTCCAGGACGACATCGACAAGTCGGCCTCGGTCCTGCCCAACTGGATGGGGGAGCCGCTGGCCGATGAGGCCCTCGCGTCCCTCGGCAAGATGTTCTCTGAGCGCCAGATCGGCCGCCTGCGCTTCGTCGGCTCCAACGAGATGACCTGGGAGACGAT
>CAIUZX010000278.1 GCA_903903715.1 uncultured Caulobacterales bacterium | reverse complement strand
TTGGTAGGCCCGGAGGGACTCGAACCCCCAACCAGACCGTTATGAGCGGTCGGCTCTAACCATTGAGCTACAGGCCCTCCGATGACGGAGAAGGACGGGTTAGCATGCGTCGCTCATCTCGAAAAGCTTGGGCGACCGCGGGCCTAAAAGGGACATGTTTGGGAGGGACGCTGAGACTCGCGTTACGTCTCCAGGAGATCCAGCCATGATCCGCGCTCTCGCCCTTGTCTTCTGCCTGTCCGCGCTTGGCCTCGCCGCGCCCGTGCAGGCCCTGGCCGCATCGCCTGCGACGGTTCCGACGGCGCTGGACGCGAGCGCGTCGGCGATCAGCCTGTCGGCGGACGGGGAGATCAAGCTCGCCCCCGACATTGCGCGACTGCAGCTCGGCGTCACCACCCACGGCGCCACGGCGGCGGAGGCGCTCGCCAAGAACCGCGAGCGGATGGCCGCGGCGGTGGCGACGCTGAAGGCCTCCGGCGTGGCGGCGAAGGATATCCAGACCTCCGGCGTGAACCTCAACCCCGACTATGTATATGAGCAGAACCGCCCGCCGAAGATCACCGGCTATTCCGCCGGCAACGCCGTCACCGCCGTGATCCGGGATCTCGCCAAGGCGGGGGCGGTGATCGACAAGGCGACGGACGCAGGGGCCAACAATATCAACGGGCTGAGCTTTGACCTGTCCGACCGCCATGCGGCGGAGGATCAGGCGCGGCTGGTCGCCACCAAGGCCCTGCAGCAGAAGGCGAGCCTCTATGCCCAAGCGCTGGGCCTGCGGGTGACGCGCCTCGTCACCTTCAGCGAGGGCGCGGACTTCGCCCAGCCGATCTACGCCCCCCAGCCGATGGTGCGGGCCATGGCGATGGCCGCCGCGCCCCCGCCGCCGACCACGGTCGAGCCCGGCGACATGACCGTGCGGATCACTGTGAACGCTGTCTATGAGATGCGGCCCTGAAGCGCTACATAGGGGCGCATCGGCGCGCCGGCCCGTCAGGTCCGGGGGCGTCGGCATCGCCTGATCTCGTGGAGCGGACGCGTGCCCTTTCCAAACTTTGATCCGATCGCGCTGGCCATACCGACGCCCTGGTTCACCCTTGCGATCCGCTGGTATGCGCTGGCCTATGTCGCGGGCATCATCCTCGGCTGGCGCTATGCGGTGGGTCTGGTGCGCAGCGGCCGGCTGTGGGGCGGGCACGCGCCGACGACGGACCGGGCGGTGGACGATCTGATCCTGTGGGTGACGCTGGGCGTGATCATCGGCGGGCGGCTCGGCTATATCCTCTTCTATTCAACGGACACCCTCTGGCGGAACCCGATCCAGATCGTGAAGACCTGGGAGGGCGGCATGTCCTTCCACGGGGGACTGATCGGCGTCGCCATCGCCCTGATCGCCTTCGCCAGAAGCCAGAAGATCCCTATGCTCAGGCTCGGAGATCTTGCAGCGCCGTGCGCGCCCATCGGCCTCTTCTTCGGGCGCATCGCCAATTTCGTGAACGGGGAGCTGTGGGGCCGCCCCACCCATGCGCCGTGGGGCGTGGTGTTCCCAAATGCGGGGCCGCTGCCGCGCCATCCGAGCCAGCTTTACGAGGCCGCGCTCGAGGGCGTGACGCTGTTCCTTATCCTGCGTATCGCGACTCATCGGCTGTACTGGCTCCGACGCCCCGGCGCTGCGACGGGGCTCTTCCTCACCCTCTACGGCGTCTTTCGCTTCTCGCTCGAGCAGGTGCGCGAGCCCGACGTGGGCATGCCGATATTCCCCTTCGGCCTGACCATGGGCATGATCCTCAGCGCGCCGATGGTGATCATCGGCCTTGGCCTCATCCTGTTCTCGCTGCTGCGTGAGCCGGAGGGCGAACCCGATCCCGGGAACGAGATGCCCCCGATCGAGGACGACGCGCCCCTGTCCGCCTATCCGCATTCGGTCCTGCCCTCTGATTGGGTGAAGCGGGTGCGGCGCGGTGAAAAGGCGCGAACGGTCGCCGGCGGCGATGGCGGTCGCTGAGGCGGCGCCCGTGCGATTATCGCTGGCCGAACGCCTGTCGCGGATGATCGCGCAGGACGGGCCGCTGTCGCAGGCGGAGTACATGGCCATCTGCCTGCATGATCCGGCGGACGGCTACTACGCCACGCGGCCCGGGCTGGGGGCGGAGGGCGACTTCATCACCGCCCCCGAAGTCAGCCAGATCTTCGGGGAGCTGATCGGTCTGTGGGCGATGGAAGTCTGGCGGGCGCTGGGCAAGCCGCCCCGCGTGGCGCTGGTCGAGCTTGGCCCCGGCTCCGGCGCCCTGACGTCGGACCTGATGCGGGCGGCGCGGCTGGACCCCGATTTCCTGAGCGCGGTGGAGCTCTGGCTGGTGGAGGCGAGCCCGATTCTGCAGGCCCGCCAGTTCGCTTGCCTGTCCCCCCATGCGCCCCGCTTCGCCTCGTGGATCGACGATCTGCCGGAGGATGCGCCCCTGATCGTGGTGGGGAACGAGTTTCTCGACTGCTTCGGCGCGCGGGCGTTCGTGCGGCGGCAGGGGCAGTGGCTTGAGCGTCGCATCGGGCTGGATGAGACGGGGTGTCTCGTCTTCGGCCTCGCCCCGCCGCCGTCGGGCTTCGTCGGGCCGGTCGAGGCGCCGGAGGGCGCAGTTTTCGAGACCTCCCCCGCCCAGACCGCTGTCGCCGCCATGATCGCCCAGCGGCTGGTCGCGCAGGGGGGCGCAAGTCTGCTGATCGACTACGGCCGCGGGACGCCCGAGTTGGGCGACACCTTTCAGGCGCTGAAGTCTCACCAGCGGGTCGATCCGCTCGCCGCGCCGGGGCAAGCGGACCTGACCGTCCATGTCGACTTTCCGGGGGTGGCGGGCGCCATGCGCGCGGCGGGGGCGCAGGTCGCGCCGATTGTGAGCCAGGGGCTATGGCTGGAGGGGCTTGGCCTGCATCAGCGCGCCGAAGCCCTCGCCTGCGCGCGGCCTGATCTTGCGGGCGCCCTCAGCCGCCAGGTCGCGCGGCTCACAGCCCCTGACCAGATGGGTGTGCTGTTCAAGGTGCTGGTCGCCCACAGCGGCCTTTCCGACATGTCCCCGACAGATGAGCCCTGAGCGATGATCCCTCCCGTTCTGACCCATCCCCTGTTGTCCGGCGTCACCAGCGTGCGCCACGCCTTCTTCACGCGGGAAGGTGGCGTGTCGGAGGGGCTCTATCAGGGGCTGAATGTCGGTCGGGGGTCGGGGGACGATCCGCATGCCGTTGCGGAGAACCGCCGTCGCGCCGCCGCGGTGTTCGGACGGGAGGAGGTGGATCTCCTCACCTGCCACCAGATCCACTCCGCTATAGCTCAGGTGGCGACCGCGCCCTTCGGCGAGGCGCGGCCCGAGGGCGACGCGGTGGTGACGACCAAGGCCGGGCTGATCTGCGGCGTCCTGACCGCCGACTGCGCCCCCGTGCTGCTGGCGGATGCGCACGGCGGCGTGGTGGCCGCCGTGCATGCGGGCTGGAAGGGCGCGCTGGCCGGTGGGGTCGAGGCGGCTGTTGTGGCGATGGAAGGCGAGGGCGCGCGGCGTGAGCGGATGGTCGCCGTGGTCGGTCCCTGCATCGGCGTCGCCTCCTACGAGGTCGGCCTCGAGTTCCTGGCGCGCTTCGTGTCGGAGGACCCGTCGGCGGGCGCGTTCTTCCATCCGGGCGCGTCTGACGACAAGCGAAGGTTCGATCTGACGGGCTATGTTCTCTCCCGAATCTCGCGCTCAGGAGTGGGGCAGGCGGATGCGCTGGGGCTCGACACCTACGGGGAGGAGAGGTTTTTCTCCAACCGCAGGGCGGTGCACAGGCAAGAGTCCGACTACGGACGGCTCTTGTCGGCGATTATGCTTGTCTGAGGTCTTGGCCACACCCTAAAAGAACGCCCGTCAAGCACAGGCGGGTAGGCGAGTCATGAAGCTTCTGGCGGGTAATTCGAACGCGACCCTGGCTGCGGCGGTGGGGGACTATCTGGACACGCCGCTGACCCGCGCGCAGGTCCGCCGTTTCGCCGACATGGAAGTGTTCGTGACCATCGACGAGAACGTCCGGGGCGAGGACGTGTTCGTGATCCAGTCGACCGCCTATCCCGCCAACGACAATCTGATGGAGCTTTTGATCTGCATCGACGCCCTGTCGCGGGCGTCTGCGCGGCGGATCACGGCGGTGATGCCCTATTTCGGTTATGCTCGGCAGGACCGGAAGACCGGCGGCCGCACGCCCATCTCCGCCAAGCTGGTCGCCAATCTGATCGTGCGCGCCGGCGCCCACCGGGTGCTGACCATGGATCTGCACGCAGGACAAATTCAGGGCTTCTTCGACATCCCGACCGACAACCTCGTCGCCATTCC
>CAIUZX010000277.1 GCA_903903715.1 uncultured Caulobacterales bacterium | reverse complement strand
TACGGCGCGATGTTCGGCGTCTGCGCCTCTGGAATGATCATGGCGTCCCAGTTCAACGCCACACTCATGCGACGCCTTGGCGCCGAGCGGCAGCTGAAATGGGTCAGTCTCGGCGCAGTCGGCGTAGCGTGCTTTTTGACGGCAGGGGTTGCGATCGGCGTCGCGAGCCTGCCCTTCATGATGCTCGGCGCCTTTCTCCTGTTCAGCGCACAGGGCGTCAGCATGACGCCAGCCTCGGTCACCGCGCTTGACGGCCAGGGAGAGCGAGCAGGGGCTGCGGCGGCGCTGATGGGCGCGGTTCAATTGTCCGTTGGGTCGACCATCAGCGGTTTCGTCTCCGCCGTCTTTGCGCCGCGGTCGCTGGTTCTGGTGTCGACGCAACTCGCCTGCATGATCCTTGGCCTTATCGCCTGCCGTGCGGCCTTCTGGCGTTCCAAGGCCTGAACCGGAGCCCGCTTCAACAGGAGCTGGCCCGACTACCCGTTGAACAGGAAGTGCATGACGTCGCCGTCGCGCACGACATAGGTCTTGCCTTCTGCGCGGAGCTTTCCGGCGTCGCGCGCCTTGGATTCTCCCCCGAGGCTGACGAAGTCGTCAAAGGCGACGGTTTCGGCCCGGATGAAACCCTTTTCGAAGTCCGTGTGGATGACCCCAGCGGCTTGCGGCGCTGTGGCGCCGACCGGGATTGTCCAGGCGCGCGCTTCCTTAGGACCAACAGTAAAATAGGTCTGCAAACCGAGAAGGGAGTAGGCTTCGTGGATCAACCGGTTCAGGCCTGGTTCCTCGAGGCCGAGGGTTTCCAGGAACTCGGCGCGTTCGCTCGCGTCCAGGAGAGCGATTTCGCTTTCGATCTTGGCGGAGATCACGACCGATTTCGCGCCGTCACGCGCTGCGCGGGCGGCGACCGTTGCGGAATAGGCATTGCCGTCGACCGTGGAGCCCTCATCGACATTGCAGACATAGAGGGCCGGCAGGGCTGTCAGCAGCTGCAACATCCACCAGGCCTTGTGGTCTTCCTTCGACACCTTCGAAAAGGCGGCGCGGGCTGGCCTTCCGGCGTTCAACTCCGTCAGAGCCAGCTGAACGAGCTGCAAGGTCTTGGCGCTGTCCTTGTCGCCGCCGGTCTTGGCCCGCTTTTCGAGGTTGGGCAGGCGACGCTCGAGACTTTCGAGGTCCGCAAGCATCAATTCGGTTTCGATGATGTCGAGATCCGCCAGAGGATCGACGCGACCCTCCACGTGGACAATGTCGCCTTCATCGAAGCAGCGGGCGACGAAGGCCACGGCGTCACAGTCGCGGATATTGGCAAGGAACTGGTTGCCCAGCCCTTCGCCCTTTGACGCCCCGCGCACAAGGCCGGCCACGTCGACAAACGTGATCCGTGCCGGAATGATTTCCTTGGACCCGGCGATCGCCGCGAGCTTCTCAAGTCTGGACTCCGGCACGGCGACCTCGCCCTCGTTCGGCTCGATCGTGCAGAAGGGATAGTTCGCCGCCTGAGCCGCAGCCGTCTGGGTGAGCGCGTTGAACAGAGTGGACTTGCCGACATTGGGCAGGCCGACGATGGCGACTTTAAGGGCCATGGGGTCCTACAGGATGGGAGGGAATGAGCGATTGGGCGGTCTTATGGCGTCTGAGCGGCCTGTTGACCAGAGCCGACAGCTTAAAGCGCTCCGAGCATCGCTCTCCGCTGGATTTCGCCGGCCTTGCCGCATAGCTTCAGCGAGACGCACTGAACACAATTCCGGAGGATCTGCCGATGACACAAGCCCCCAAGGACTTTGACATCGTCGTGTATGGTGCGACCGGTTTTACGGGCCGGCTCGTGGCGGAATACCTTCTGAACACCTGCGGCGCCTTCGGTCTGGTCAAGTGGGCGATGGCGGGTCGCAGTGCGGACAAGCTTGCCGAGGTCCGCGACCTGATTGGCGCGCCGAGCACCTTGCCGCTGGTGGTCGCGGACGCTTCGGATGAAGCGGCCCTGCTGGCGATGGCGGCGCGCACCAAGGTGGTCATCACCACCGCCGGTCCCTATCAGCTATACGGCTCGCATCTCGTCGCGGCGTGCGCGGAGGCTGGTTGCGACTATGTCGATCTTGCCGGCGAGTCGAACTGGATCGCTGAGATGATCGGTCAGCACGAAGCGGCGGCCAAGTCGTCCGGGGCGCGGTTGGTCTTTTCCTGCGGCTTTGACTCCATTCCCTTCGATCTTGGGGTCTGGTTCGCGCAGCGCGAGGCCGTGAAAGGGTTCGGCGCGCCGGCCCAACGTGTCCGCGGTCGGGTGCGCGGGATGAACGGCACGCTTTCCGGCGGCACCTTCGCCAGCGGCATGGCGACGATGATGGCCGCGCAGAAGGACCCGTCCGTGGGCGTCCTGCTCGGCAATCCCTTTGCCTTGACCCCGGGGTTCACAGGCCCGGCGCAGCCGGACGGCGACACACCGTACGAGGACACGCTTGCAGGCGCCTGGGTGGGCAGCTTCATGATGGCGGGAATCAATACGAAGACGGTGCATCGCACCAACTTCCTGCTGGGCCATCCCTGGGGAGAGGACTTCCAGTACGATGAGATGATGATGCTGCCAGGTCCGCCGAAGTCAGGCGGCGGGGCGGGGGCCGGTTTTGACTTTGGGGGCGGCGCGCCTCCGAAGCCGGGCGAGGGGCCATCGAAAGAGGCGCGCGAGGCCGGGAACTACGACATTCTCTTCATCGCTGAAGGTCCCGACGGAAAAACAGTCCGGGCGTCTGTGAAGGGCGACATGGATCCAGGCTACGGTTCGACGTCAAAGATGCTCAGCGAGGCGGCCCTCGCGCTCGTGTTCGATGTGGATGACACGGTGGTCCCCGGCGGATGCTGGACAGCGGGCGCCGCCCTTGCCGAAGCGCTGGTCTCCCGGCTGCCGGCAAAGGCCGGCATCACCTTTGAGGTGGAAGGGTAGTCCGACCAGCCATCGCTCAGTTGGGCTCGACCAGCGACGCGCCGGCTCTGCTCTGGGCGATATCGACAGTCCGGTAGGCGGGTTCCGCGAACCTCGCATCGTGCACCCATTCGGGCGGCTTCCACAGGTACTTCAGCTTGTCTTGCCAGCGGTCGGCGGAGCGCATCCGGTCCCGCAGCCAGACGAGGCCTGCGAGTTCGGTCTTGATCGGATTGGTGCTGTAGAATGGCTTCACCAGTCCGACATGTGCGCGCTCCTCCTCCTTCTGGAAGGTGCCGAGCAGTCGGTCCAGGATCACGGTGACCTGGGAGTAGTTCTTGTCGATGTACTTCGCCTGCACGCCGTGATGCGCCCGGTGGTTCGAGGGCGTCGCCAGCACCTCCTCCAGAACGCCCAGCTTGGGAATCCAATCGGCGTGATTGAAGATCCCCCAGACGGACTTTGTTCCATGCATGCCCAGCCAGACGACGGGCGGAACGCCAATGAACGCGAGCGGCCAAGCGCACATGTGCAGCACGATATTGCCGTCGATCACGAAGCCTCTCGCGGCGACCGTGAAATTGAACTCGTTCGAGGAGTGGTGGACTTGGTGAAAGGCCCAGAACAGACCGACCCGATGACCCAGACGATGGTCTACATAGTAGGCGATCTCATGTCCGATGAAGGCCAGGAGAAGGCTGACCCAGATCGGCGGCGCGTCCATCCAACGGACGTGCGAATAGATCCACTCATAGACCACCATCGGCGCCACGAAGCTCGTAAAGGCGTCGAAGGCGATGTTTATGATGTTGACGATGGCGTTGTTGATACTGTCGCGCAGATCATACCGGCCCCGCGTCGCGATCAGGTAAGCTGCTGATTCAGTGCCCACCATCACGACATAGAAGGCCGTCAGGGCGATGAAGCCATTGTCTCCGCCCATGAGATGGATGAAGTCGTCGAAGGCTTTCACAAGTCTCTCTGGAAGGGTCATTCTGTCAGTCCAGATCGGTTGGTACGCGCGGTATGTTGACGATCGGCCGTCTCATAAAGATGACCCGGCGTTCATCCCGTATATGGGCGCTCAGCGAATTTTAGCAGCCGCCAAGTCGCGCCATCCGCTCGCTTCCTTACGGAACGGGCCCGAAAGTTTGGCGATGCGCCGGTCGATTTCGCTGAGGTTGGTCCTCGCTTCGTCCACGTGTCCGGCCTCGGCGAGGAATGCGGTCAATCGCGCCATCGCTTCAAAGCCCGGCAAGCGCTCCGCCGCTTCACGATAGGCGACCTCGGCGGCGCGCATCTGACCAAGACCATGCAGGCTGCGGGCGCGGGCGAGCACGGCCCCCGGCGAGCTTCCATCGTCTCCAAGCGCCGCAAGCGCATCCAGAACCGCCATCGAATCATTGAAGCGGCCAAGTTCGATCAGCGCTCTTGCGCGGCCCAGCAAGAGGGCGGGGTCTTCGGCATGCACGCCGGTGGCCGCTTCGCGATAGGCCTGCTCCGCTTCCGCAAATCGGCCCTGGGCCATTGCGGCTGAGGCGAAGCGCATCTGATTGTGAACCGTGGGCGTATCGTCCAGCCGGGCCTTGGCCTCGCGATATTCCCGTCCTGGGTCGAGCGCTGCTTCGGCGTTCTTGCGCAACTTGCGGGCGGAGTCGCCACCGAGGACCGACGGGATCAGGATCACGGCGATGTAGACGAGGCTGCCGATGCCCTGGAACATCAGCACGATCCAGAGCCAGAACGTGTCCTGTCTTGTACGCACGATGTGAAAGCAAAGCGCTACGGAGACGCCGAGCGAAAACAGGAAGATCGGATTGAGGATGTAAGCGAGCAAGGACAGCATGATCGCCCTATACGCCTTCTGAGCCGTTTTGTGCAGCTTTGCGCGGATCGAGTTTTTCGGCGGGCGCCAGTCTCATGACTTCGGTCTGATACTTTTCGTCTTCCCCGACCGCCAAAAGGGGAAGCGCGTCGGCGCATGCGCCGCACAGCGCCTCGACCCACGGGAACTCGACCTTGTGAAAATCTGACAGGACGTGCCCCATGACCCTATCCTTGTGGCCGGGGTGGCCGATTCCCATACGTCCGCGACGAAAGTGTGGCCCAATGTGACTGATCATGGAGCGGACACCATTGTGTCCCGCCGCCCCTCCGCCGGCCTTCATGCGAAACCGTCCGGGGGCAAGATCGAGTTCGTCGTAGAAAACCACGACGTCCGTCGGGTCGGCCTTCAGAAACTGGATCGCTGCGCCGACCGCGCGACCGCTTTCGTTCATGTATGTCTGGGGTTTGATCAGAATCGCGCGCACAGGTCCTGCCTGCGTCTCGATCGCGCCTTCTGATATCAGGCTTTGAAACTTCGACCGTTCAGCGCCGAAACGCCAGCGCCGCGCGACATGGTCGATCGCGAGGAAGCCGATGTTATGCCTGTTTTTTTCGTATTTCGGTCCGGGATTGCCGAGGCCGACCAGAATCAGCATCGCCCGGCGCTCCCCAACCCCAAAACGCCGCAGCGTTCTGGGAACCCTTCACATCAGCTAGCGGCGGCAGCTTCCGCAGAGGCGGATGCGCCAGAACCGGTGATGGTTGCGATCACGAAATCGCGCCCCTTGATCACGGGTTCGATGCCTTCTGGAGCGTTCAGATTGGACCAGCGAATGGTGTCGCCGATTTCAAGACCCGTGAGGTCCGCCACCAGGTCTTCCGGGATGTGATCCGCCGGCGCCCAAACTTCCACGTCGTGCCGCGCAATATTCAGCGCTGCGCCGCGCTTCATGCCCGGGCTTTGTTCCTGATTCTTGAAGTGAACCGGGATGGAGATCTTCACCAGTTGATGCTCGTCCACGCGGAACAGGTCAAAGTGCACCGGCTGGTCGGTCACGGGATGGAACTGGATGTCCTTGGCGATCACGCCTTGGGTTTCATCGCCGTACTTCAGCGTGACAAGGTGGCCAAGCAGCTTGCCGGTATAAAGCGCCTTGCGAAATTCGTTGGCGTTCACCGCCAGCGGCACCGGGCCGCGCGGTCCGCCGTAGAGGATGCCGGGTACTTTGCCGTCACGACGGGCTTCGCGAGCGCCGCCCGTTCCGGTGCGGTCGCGCAGTTCAACATTAAGGACGATCTCGGCCATGACGGTCTTCCGAAACAAGTCCGCCGCGCCCTCAACTGACGCGGCGACGAAAAATCTGTGAGACCCGGCGATCGACGCAGGGCGGAAAGTGAGCGCGCGTCTATACATGGTCTTAGTGCGCCGTGCAACGGTCTAGCGATGCGATCCACCATGTCTGCGTCACGCAAGCTTAGCTCAACCGTCGTGATGTCGTCATGACCGCCATGAATATGGGAGTAAGCGAAATATCCTGGAGCGCTGAGATGACCCGTCTGGCTGTGATCCTCTCTTCGTTTGCAATCTGCTCTGCGCTTTCGGCGCCAGCGTACTCGCAGACGGAAGCCGCCGCTCCTGTCGCGACCATGGCGAAGCCTGCCAAAACCTTCAAGGTTCTGACGCCGTCAGATGTGGACCCGTCCATGTTGCTCGCCCCGCCTGCAAAGGATGGTTCCGACGTGCAGAAGGGTGAACTTCAGGAAGTGTTGCGGCTTTACCGCACCACCGGCGCTGAGCGCCGCGCTCAGGCGGATTGGGACGACAAACACGAAGACAGCCAGATTTTCGCAGCGACGCTCGGCCCCGCCTTTGATCTGGCAAAATTGCCGCGCACGGCTGCATTTCTAAAGATCGTCG
>CAIUZX010000276.1 GCA_903903715.1 uncultured Caulobacterales bacterium | reverse complement strand
GTGCAGGTGGCGATGGGTTTCGAAGCGGGCTTCGCCATTGTACTCCTCGCCATCATGCTCGACCGGATGACCCGGCCGAGGCGGAGTGACGCATGACCACCGCGATCGAATTCCGCGCCGTCGACATCCTGTTCGGCAAGACCGGACCCAAGGACCGGGCGATCCCCAAGGCCCTCGCGCGGCTGGACGCGGGCGCGGACCGGGCGATCATCGCCGCCGAGACCGGCGTCGTGCTGGGGGTCGCGGGCGCAAGCCTGACCATGCGGGCGGGGGAGATCTCGGTCCTGATGGGCCTGTCGGGCTCGGGCAAGTCCACCCTGCTCCGCGCCGCCAACGGCCTCAACCGCGTCACCCGCGGCCATGTGTTCGTGCGGCACAAGGGCGAGATGACGGACATCGCCGCCTGCGACGCCGCGCATCTGCGGGAGGTGCGCCGCGCCTCCATCGCCATGGTCTTCCAGTCCTTCGCCCTTTTGCCGTGGCGGTCCGTGCGGGACAATGTGGGGCTGGGGCTCGAGTTCCAGGGCGTCGCGCCTGCCGAGCGGCGGCGCATTGTCGATGAAAAGCTCGAACTCGTTGGTCTCAGCGACTGGGCCGACCGCAAGACGCAGGAGCTGTCCGGCGGGATGCAGCAGCGGGTGGGCCTCGCCCGCGCCTTCGCCACCGACGCGGACATTCTGTTAATGGACGAGCCCTTTTCCGCCCTTGACCCCCTGATCCGCAGCCGCTTGCAGGACGAGCTCCTCAGCCTGCAGGCCCGCGTGCACAAGACCATCCTTTTCGTCAGCCATGACCTCGACGAGGCGATCAAGCTCGGCGATCAGATCACCCTGATGGAGGGCGGGCGCATCGTGCAGACCGGCTCGGGCGAGGACATCGTCCTGCGCCCGGCGACGCCGTATGTCGCCGACTTCGTGCAGCACATGAACCCGCTGCAGGTGCTCAGCGGATCAACCGTGCTGAAACGCGTGGACGAGCTGCGCGTCGACGGCGGGATCGGCTGGCGGGACGGCGGCGTGGACTACCTGGTGCGCCTTGGCCCCGGCGATACGGTGCTGGACGCGCAGGCCGGCGGTCAGCCGACGCCGATCGTCCCCCTCGCCCACGCCTCGGCGCAGGACCTGACCGTGGCGGCGGTCGAGACGTCCATCGGCGAGCTGATCTCGACGGTGCACAAGACCGGGCGTCCCGTCTTGCTGACCGAGGGGACGCGCCTCATGGGCGTCTGCGGCGCGACCGAACTCCTGGCCGCGCTCGCAAAGAGATAGGTCTCCTAGTTGCCGAAGCGGTAGGTCAGGCTGACGCCCCAGGTCTGCGGCTTGGCGTAAACGCTCGGGATCTGGCCCGTGCTGAGGGCCACGTCATAGGTGTAGATGCGGTAGATCTCATTGCCGATATTGTTGATGAAGAACGCCGCTTCCCAGGTCTTGCCGTTCGGGGCGTAGCTGATCCGAACGTTCGAGACCGTATGAGCGGCTTCATGCTCCACCGGCGCGCAAAGGACCGAGAAGCAAAACTTGCCCGTGTACTGCGTATCGCCCTGCAGCGCGAGCATGCCGGGGCCGAACGGGAATTCATAGCGGATCAGTCCTTGCGCCGAGGACTTCGGAGCCTGCGGGAGGTGGCGGTTCACCAGCGTGCCGTCCGGCAGGTTCACATTCTCCACCTGGTTGTCGAGCATCGAGGTGGCGCCCTGCAGGGTCAGGCCCGGGATCGGGTGGGAGATCACCTCGACTTCGAAGCCGTCCTCG
>CAIUZX010000275.1 GCA_903903715.1 uncultured Caulobacterales bacterium | reverse complement strand
TTATCAGACGTCGACGGCGAGGCCGGACGCCTCGTGATCCGGGGCTTCGATGTCGAGACCCTGTCACAGCAGAAGCGCATTGTTGAAACCGCCCACCTCCTGTGGGCGGGCTTCTTCGGAGATCTGCCGGATGTGAAGGCGATTGAGGCGCGGCTTGGCGAGGCCAGAATAGAGGCCTTCGAACGCATGATGAGCGTCGGCGGCGTGCCTGCCGACCTCAACGCCATCGAAGCAGTCCGCGCTCTCCTTGCTCTGCTGCCGGACGGGGATGGTCTGGAAACCGCCATTCTGACGACGGCCGCCGCCGCCGTGTTCACGTCAGCCGTCGGACGGTCCTTGAAGGCGCTTCCTCCCGTGAGACCGGATGGAGCGCTCGATCACGCGACGGATTCACTCCGTATGCTTCACGACCAGCCAATCCCGCCGGCTCAGGCCGCCGCCCTTGACGCTTATTTGGTCACAATCAGCGACCATGGCCTGAATGCCTCGACCTTTGCGGCGCGGGTCACCGCTTCGACACTGGCGGGGCTGACGTCTGCGGTCCTGACCGGCGTGAGCACATTGAAAGGACCTCTGCACGGCGGCGCGCCGGGTCCTGTGATCGATATGCTGGACGCTATTGGCGAGGCGTCCAATGCGCGTCCGTGGATCGAGGCCGCTCTCGCCAGAGGGGACCGCCTGATGGGCTTTGGGCATCGGATCTATCGCGTACGGGATCCAAGAGCCGACGCGTTGAAGAGGGTTCTGAAGACCTTGCCGATGACCTCCGGACGGCTGGCGCTAGCCGAAGCCGTGGAGGCTGCGGCGCTTGGCATCTTGCGCGCACGCAAGCCCGGGAGATCTCTAGACACCAACGTCGAATTCTACACGGCGCTGCTGCTCGAGGCTCTGGGGTTTCCTCGCGAGCTGTTCACCTGCGTATTCGCGATGGGACGTACAATAGGCTGGATCGCGCATGCCAGGGAGCAGGTGATGAGCGGACGGTTGATCCGGCCACAGTCGGTCTATATCGGTCCCATGGCGTCACAGGCTGCTTGAATGATGCAGGAGCGCTCGGATGCGTATCGCCGTGATCGGGACATCGGGCGCCGGCAAGACCACCTTTTCGAGGCGACTGGCGGGCGTTCTGGGCGCGCCTCACATCGAACTGGACGCCATCAACTGGGGTGCGAACTGGCGAGACCTGAACAGTCATGAGCCGGAAACGTTCCGGTCGCGCGTTTTGGACGCTGTCGCTGCCGACAAGTGGGTGTGCGACGGCAACTATACTTTGGTCAGGGATCTTGTCTTCGCGCGGGCGGAGGGGCTGGTCTGGCTCGATCCGCCAAAGCATCGCGTGATGCGACAGGTGATCGTCAGGTCCTGGAGCAGGGCCATGCAGGGCGACGAGTTGTGGCCAGGCACTGGCAATCGCGAGACCTTCTCTCGCTGGCTAAGCAAGGACCATCCGATCCGTTGGGCTTACGACACCTATGACGATCGCCGGATGCGCTACGCGCGGATGCTGGAAGAACCCGATCTCCGCCATCTCCAGAAGTGGCGGATTCAAACGCGACGGCAAGCGG
>CAIUZX010000274.1 GCA_903903715.1 uncultured Caulobacterales bacterium | reverse complement strand
GGCAAAATCTGCCGACTGATCGGCTTTCGCGACCCCGCGACTCAGCAGATGTTAATAGATGTAACTGTAGTGTGAGCAGATCGCGACCTGCACACTGTTTGCGAACGCATAATGCGAACGCGGAGCGCATCGGAGCGGCCCCATGTCGACGAATTCGATTAATACAAACTACACCGCCCAGATCGCGCTCCAGACACTGAATAAAACGTTAACCGATCTGAACTCAACGCAGAATCAGATCTCGACGGGTCGCGCGGTCAATGGTCCGGGCGATAACGCTTCGGCGTGGAGCATCGCGCAACAGCAACGGGGCGTCGCCACCCAGCTCGACTCCGTGACCGCCTCTCTGCAGCGCGCGCAGTCGACGCTGGATGTCACGGTTTCGGCGGGACAAACCGTCTCGGACCTCCTGAACCAGATCAAGTCCAAGGCGCTTGCGGGCGCGGACACGGGCCTCTCCACCACGGACCGGGCGTCCCTCGCCTCGGACGTGTCGTCGCTGGTGCAGCAGATCCAGCGCGTGGTCACAGACGCGAATTTCAACGGCGCGAGCCTCGTCAACACGGCGGCGCTGCCGCTCGCGACCCTGACGGACGCCAACGCCTCGGTGTTCACGATCCAGCCGAATTCCTTGACGCTCGCGGGCCCGAACGTGTTGCTGACCGCAGGTTCGACCTTCGCCACCGCGACGCAGGCCAACGCGCTTTTGAGCCTTGTGAATTCGTCGATCACCAATGTGAACGCAACGGTGGCCAATTTCGGCGCCGACGCCAGCGCCATAACGTCCCACCTGAACTTCGTCTCGAAGTTCCAGGACACGCTCACCCAGAACATCGGCAATCTCGTGGACGCCGATATCGCCAAGGAGAGCGCGGCGCTGACGGCGCTGCAGGTGAAGCAGCAGCTGGGCGTGCAGACCATCGGCATCGCCAACTCCACGCGCACGACCCTGCTCGGCCTGTTCCGTTAGCGGGTGAGTAGCTCGGCAGAATCGGCATCTTTTCGACAAGGTTAGCATAGGCTTAACCCTGAGCGGTCAAGGTGAGGATCTGTTCATCCTCCCAAGTCCTGGTCGCTTGCTCATGTCTTCGCAATCGCAACCCTTCGCCCGGACGGACCGGACGACGCTGAGCCTCTGGTGGTGGACGACCGACCGGTTCCTGCTGGCGGCCATCGCCCTGTTGATCTGCGTCGGCGTCGCCCTGTCCTTCGGCGCAAGCCCGGCCGCCGCCGTGCGCACGCATATGAGCGATCCTTTCCACTATGCGGTCCGTCAGGCGATGTTCGGTCTCGGCGGCGCGGCGCTTCTGCTGGGCATGTCCATCCTGTCGCCGCGGGGCGTTCGGCGGGCGAGCTTTATTGTGTACGTGATCGCGATCGCCATCATGGTCGCCTTGCCGCTGATGGCGCACTCGATCAAGGGCGCGCACCGGTGGCTGCAGATCGGCGGCTTCTCGCTCCAGCCGTCCGAGTTCATGAAGCCCGCCCTGATCGTTCTGGCCGCCTGGATGTTCGCCGAGGCGCAGAAAGGCGAGGGCGTGCCCGGCGTCTCCATCGCCTTTGGCCTCTATGGTCTCGCCGTCGCGCTCCTCTTGCTGCAGCCCGACTTCGGGCAGACCGTGCTGATTACCCTGGCCTTCGGCGTGACCTTCTTCATGGCGGGGGTGCCGTTGCGCTGGATCATGGCCATGAGCGGCGTCGCGGCCATGGGCTTCATCACCATTTCGCTGAGCTTCGCCCACGTGCACGACCGCATCCAGCGGTTCCTGTCGACGGACAAGGGCGAGACCCACCAGATCGGCATCGCCACCGCCGCCATCTCGACCGGCGGACTTTTCGGCCGCGGGCCGGGGGAGGGGCGGCTCAAGCTCAAGGTACCCGACGTGCATACCGACTTCGCCTACGCGGGCGCGGCTGAGGAATACGGGCTCGTGCTTTCCCTCGCCCTTATCGGCCTGTTCGCCTTCATCGTGATCCGCGGCCTGCAAAGAGCGATGCGGCTCACAGATCCGTTCGAGCAGGTCGCTGCGGCGGGCCTTTTCGTGCTCGTCGGACAACAGGTGTGCATCAATGTCGCGGTGAACTTGAATATCATCCCAACCAAGGGCATGACCCTACCGTTCATCTCGTACGGAGGGTCGTCGATGCTGGCTATGGGATTGACGCTGGGACTGGCCCTGGCGCTGACGCGCCGTCGGCCGGGCGCCTACACCCAGGCTGACCGCGTGGCGCGGGCGGGAGCCGCCCTGCCGTGACCACCAGTTCAAGGGTCGCCGTTGTGGCGGCCGGCGGTACGGGGGGGCATCTGTTCCCCGCCGAAGCCCTCGCCAATGTGCTGTCCGCCCGCGGCTGGCGCATCGTGCTGGCGACCGACAGTCGCGGCGATCAGTACGCACAAGCCTTTCCGGCCGAAGAGCGGCTGTCCCTCGAGGCGGCGACCTTCCGCAGCGGGGATCCCATCGGCATGATCCGCGCCTCGCTACGCATCTCCAGGGGCGTCGGGCAGGCGCGCAAGGCCTATGCCCGCCTGAAGCCCGCCGTGGTGGTCGGTTTCGGCGGCTATCCGTCCCTTCCGGCGCTTCTCGCGGCGAAGTCCCGGCGCATCCCCACCGTAATTCACGAGCAAAACGCGGTGCTCGGCCGGGTGAACCGGCGGCTGGCCCCGAATGCGACGGCTGTCGCCTGCGCCTTTCCGACCCTGTTGAAGGCGAGCCCCAAGGTCGCCAAAAGGGTGCACGTCGTGGGCAACCCTGTGCGGCCGGACATCGCAGCGCTTTATGACCGACCGTATGTCCCGCCGGATCAGACGGTGCGGCTGCTCGTGACGGGCGGAAGTCAGGGCGCGCGGCTCCTGTCCGAGCTCGTGCCCGACGCCATGCATCTGCTCAGCGAGGATCTACGGTGTCGCTTGAGGATCGAGCAGCAGACGCGGGTCGAGTCCATTGACTTCGCCCGGCGCGCCTTTCGCGAGGCGGGGGTGGAGTGCGAGATCGCGCCATTCTTCCGCAACATGTCAGGGCGGCTTGAGCATGCCCATATCGTCGTTGGTCGCGCCGGCGCGTCGACGGTCAGCGAGCTGTCGGTGGCTGGGCTGCCCTCCATCCTGGTGCCGCTGAAGATCGCCATGGATGATCACCAGACCTATAACGCGAGGCTCCTGACCGATGTCGGCGCCGCCGTCGTGCTGAAGGAGGACGGCCTGACGGCGGAGGCGTTCGCCCACGCCCTTGAGGAGATGGCCGCGGATCCGGTGCGGCTGGCCGAACGTGCGGCGGCGGCCCGCGCAGTGGCTGCGCCCAAAGCGGCGGAACAGCTTGCCGATCTCGTTGAACAGATCGCGGCCTGAGCTCAAAATCTAAGCTGGCGCTTGCCCGCGCCGCCTTCAGCGCGCAGAAGGACCCGCATGTCTAAGACGCTTCGCCCCACCCCCTTCGAGATCGGCCCCGTTCATTTCGTGGGGATCGGCGGCATCGGCATGAGCGGGATCGCGGAGATCATGCTGCGGATCGGCTATACGGTGCAGGGGTCTGACGCGAAGGCGTCCGCCAACACCGAGCGTCTGGCGGCCCTTGGGGCGAAGATCTTCATCGGCCATGACGCCGCCCACGTGGCGGGGGCTTCAGCGGTCGTCTATTCCACGGCGATCAAATCCGACAATCCGGAGTTTGCGGCGGCGCGGGAAAAGCGCATCCCTCTGGTTCGCCGGGCGGAGATGCTGGCGGAGTTGATGCGCCTGCAGTTCTCTGTGGCGGTGGGCGGCACGCACGGCAAGACCACCACCACCTCCATGATCGCGACCCTGCTGGATGCGGGCGGCATGGATCCGACGGTGGTCAACGGCGGGATCATCAACGCCTACGGAACCAACGCCAAGGTCGGCGGCGGCGACTGGATGGTGGTGGAGGCGGACGAAAGCGACGGCTCGTTCCTGCGGCTGAAGTCCACGGT
>CAIUZX010000273.1 GCA_903903715.1 uncultured Caulobacterales bacterium | reverse complement strand
GTTCGTTGCGGACGGGGACCGGATCACCTGCGCGGGCGGGGCGGGGACGGCCGATCTCGCCTGCCACCTGATCGAGCGGCACATCGGCTGGTCCGCCGCGCAGAAGGCGAGCCACGTGCTGCTGTTCGACCGCGCCCGCGCAGGGGCGGAGGCCCAGCCCCATCCGCCCATGTCGGAGAAGGTCAGCGAGCCCCGCGTGCGCCGCGCGCTATTGCTCATGGAGCAGAACCTCGCCGCCCCGCTGGCCGTGTCGGACATCGCCGGGCGCCTTGGCCTGTCGACCCGCCAGTTCGAGCGGCTGTGCCACGCGACCCTGGGGGTGAGCCCCGCGACCGCCTATCGCCGGATGCGCCTGCGCTACGCCCATTGGCTGATCGGCAATACGGACCGGTCGGTGACAGATATCGCTCACGCCGCAGGCTTCGCCGACTGCGCCCATTTCTCCCGCCAGTTCAAGGAGACCTACGGCGCCTCGCCGTCCGGTCAGAGGCGGCTGGGGGAGGCGGAGCTCGACTCATCGGGTATTGCGTCACAGCGCGTCTATGTCTGACCCTGCGCCGAGGCGCTGGCCCCAAGAGGTGACACCATGACTGATCCTGTCCGCCGGATGCTCCTCGCCGCGCCGGTCGCCGCCCTCGCCTGGCGGAGCGGTGTGGCGGAGGCGGCGGCGCCCGCGACCATCGAAGGCTTCGCCCCCGAGCGGCTGAAGCGGATCCGCACCTTGCTGGAAAAAGGCGCGGCGGAGCGACGGTTCGCCGGCGCGGTCTGGCGCGTCTCCCGCCACGGGCGCACGGTGACCGAAGGCTCTGTGGGTTTTGCCGATCTTGAGACCCAGCGCCCGATGGCGATGGACTCCATCTTCCGCATCTTCTCCATGACCAAGCCGATCACGGTGGTCACGGCGCTCAGCCTTTACGAGGAGGGGGCGTTCGACCTGCACGACCCGGTGTCGAAATACATTCCAGAATTCGCCGATGTGAAGGTGCAGACCGAGACGAAAGATGCGAGCGGGGCGCTGAAGCTGACCCTGAGCGCGCCGACGCGCCCGCTGCTGGTCATCGACCTGATGCGACACACGGGCGGCATATCCTACGCCGGGCCGAAATCTGCGGACGGCGGCAGCCTCTATGCGCAGCTTGGCGTGACCAAGACCGACGCGCCCCTCTCGGAGTGGGTGAAGCGGCTGGCCGCTGCGCCTCTGGTCCGCGACCCCGGGACCGGCTTTGACTACGGCTTTGGCCTCGATGTCGTCGGGCGGTTGATCGAGATCTGGTCGGGCAAGGCCTTTGATGTGGCCATGCGCGAGCGGGTTCTGGAACCGCTGGGCATGAGCGACACCGGCTTCTGGACGCCTGCCAGCAAGGCGGGCCGGATGACGACGCTCTATTCGCCCTCGACCATCGCGCCGACGCTTCCCGATGGGGCGCGGGACATCGGCGGGCCGGTGGTGCGCTCCGTCTTCGCAGCCCAAGACGCCTGGAAGGCCGATCCGGCTTTGAAGTACGGCGGGGCGGGGCTGCAGTCGACGCTGGGGGACTATGCGCGCTTCGCCGAGATGCTGCGCAATCGCGGCGCCTATGCGGGCCGCCGGATCCTTGCGCCCTCCACGGTCGGCTTGATGAGCTCTGATCTTTTAGGCGCCATCCCGGCGAAGCCCGCGGACATCTGGACCGGCTACGGCTTTGGCCTGGGCGTCGAGGTCAGCCGCGGGCCGGAGCAGGCCGCAACGCCCTTGCCCGCAGGGGCCTATGACTGGGGCGGAGCGGCGTCGACCTGGATGTGGATCGATCCCAAGACGGACCTGACCGGCCATTTGATGCTTCAGGTCTTCCCGTCGTCGCCGCGCTGGGCGCAGCTCTACAAGCAGATCGTCTACGGCGCGCTGGTCGAGCCGGGCTGAGCGGCGCCCGCAGCCAGCCTTCGCGCTTCCAGGGTCGCCAGATTCTGCATGTGACGCTCGCGGGTGATGCGATAGCCGAACAGGCAGAGCACCGTGCCTGCCTGAATCACAAAGAAGACCGGCAGATAGACCGTTACGAGGTGCGTCAGGATCTCCTGCGGCACGTGCCCCGGCGCGACCTTCTCCGGGAAATGCACAAAGCTCAGGAGCGCGCCGGATAGGAAGATGCCGACGCCGGTGACGGACTTGGCGATCACGCTGGAGGCGGAGAACAGCAGGCCTTCCGACCGGCGGCCGGAGCGGACCTCGATGTCTTCGGCGAGGTCGGCGATCATCGAGGTGCCGTTGATATTGGCGCTGATCGACAGGGTGAGGGTCACGACCGTGTTCAAAAACAGCAGCGGCAGGAGCAGAGCGTCCCCCGGCCCCGGAAACACGCCCAGCAGCCGCAGCATGATCGGCAGCGGACCAATGATCCCGCTCAGGATGGCGATGGAGAGGGTCGCCGTCTTCTTCCCCAAGCGACGCGACAGCACCGGCGCAAGGAATACCGCCAGCAGGGAGCCGAGATAGGCTGAAGACAGGAGGCCTGCATATTGCGCGCTCGACAGCCGCCAGAAGTAGGTGACGAAATAGGAGTTGAGCGCCAGCGTCAGCCCCGCCGCCATTGAGCTGAAGATCGATGACCCCATGATGGCGAGGAAGGACGGGTGGCCGAAGGTGTGTCCGATGTTCGCGAGTATGTCGCGCCACGATCGCTTCTCGCCGCCATGAGGCTTCGCGAGGAAGGGAATGAACCTGTGTGTCCCCGCGGCGGAGATCATGATCGCCAGCACCATCAGCACGCCCGACACGGCGCCGTAGGACGCATAGCCCGCCGGATTGAGCTGCCCTACTGCATGGGTGGCGTCGGGGCGCAGCAGGACGCTGAGCGCCAGCACCGTCATGGTCAGCCCGCCCCACCAGCCGAACACATAGCGAAAGCCGAACAGGGTCGTGCGGGTGTCGTAGCTCTCGGTCAGCTCGGCGCCCAGCGCGGTCGAGGGGATCTCGTAGAAGGTGATCAGGCTGCGCACCAGGATCGCCATGGCCAGCAGGTAGAAGAACAGTTGATCCTGGCTGAGCCCTGCGGGCGGTCTCCAGAGAAAGTAAAAGGCGACGGCGGCGGGAATGGCGGCGAAGTACATGAACGGGTGACGGCGACCCCAGCGGCTCGACCAGTTGTCGCTGATCATGCCGACGACGGGATCGAGCACGGAATCGACCGCCAGCGCGATCATGATGGCGAGGCCGACCAGGCCTGAGGGCAGGCCCAGAACCTGATTATAGAACAGCAGCAGGAACGCGCTGAAGCCGTTGTCCTTTACGCCATAGGCGACGGAGCCAAGGCCGTAGAACAGCCGTGTCGCAAGACCGACGCGCGGCCTGGAGGGCGCTTCGGTCATGCGTTGCGCCGAGCCGGCGTCGGTCGTTCCGCCCGTGTGTCGCTCATCGCCGCTCTCTCCCCATAATCCTCGCTGTCCGCCTGCGCGGATCTTCAGATCAGGCTAGGGCAAGCTACGGCTTTACGCCACTGTCAGATGCGTCTGGTCAGCTGCAAGG
>CAIUZX010000272.1 GCA_903903715.1 uncultured Caulobacterales bacterium | reverse complement strand
GGATCGCGGGACCCTCGCCGCCTTCGTGCAGGAGGCCGGTGAAACCGATGTCGGGGAAATCGCCAAGCACTTCGGCTTGAAAGGCGCAGACCGTCGGGCTCTGCGCCAGATGCTGAAGGACCTCGCAGCCTCGGGTGCGCTAGGTCGCCGGGGTCGCAGGTCCGTCTCCATCGCCGGCGCGCCGCCGCCGGTCGGAGTCGTCGAGGTGGTCGAACGCGACATCGACGGAGACCTGTTCGTCCAGCTCCTTAAGGGCGGCGATGATTTGCCCACCGTACGCCTTGCGCCCGACCGCGCAGAGCGGAAC
This sequence comes from uncultured Caulobacterales bacterium, assembly GCA_903903715.1. Classification (GTDB taxonomy): domain Bacteria; phylum Pseudomonadota; class Alphaproteobacteria; order Caulobacterales; family Caulobacteraceae; genus CAIMFV01. Next base: position 3,049 of record CAIUZX010000272.1, on the reverse strand, counting down.
GCTGGCGCGCCGGGTCTTGGCGATCGCCTGCTCGTCCGATTTGAACGCCTGGAAAGCGGCGATCTTGAAGCACGCCTGATCAAACGGCTCGGGCAAGGGGCCACGCGGATGCTCGGCGTGGTCCGCAAGATCCGCGGCGAAACCCGAGTCGAGCCGGTTGACCGCAAGGTGCGAGACGGCCTGACCCTCGGCGCGGACGACGCCCGGCTGGTCAAGGACGGCGATCTGGTCCTCTGCGCCGCGGCTGACGCAGGCGAGCGGCGCTACGGACCCAAACGCGGCCGTGTGCTAGAGACGATCGGACGAGAAGATGATCCGAGGGCCTTTTCGCTCCTCGCCATCCACAGCCATTCGATCCCGACCGGATTTCCTCAGGAGGCGCTCGATGAAGCGGAAGCGGCCCAGCCCCCGACCCTCAAGGGACGGGAGGATCTGCGGGATCTGAACCTCGTGACCATCGACCCTTCGGATGCGCGGGACCATGACGATGCGGTGTTCGCGCATCCGGACGAAGACCCCGCCAATGTCGGCGGGCACGTCATCTGGGTCGCCATCGCCGACGTCGCTGCCTATGTGCGCAATGGCTCGGCGCTCGATCGACAGGCGTGGAACAAGGCGAACTCCGTCTACTTCCCCGACCGTGTGGAGCCGATGCTGCCCGAACGGCTGTCGGCGGGACTGTGCTCCCTGATCGCGCACGAGCCGCGCGCCTGCATGGCTGTGCGGATGGTGTTCAATAAGGATGGCCGCAAAATCAGCCACATCTTCACCCGCGGACTGATGCGCTCGGCGGCGAAATTGTCCTACGAGCAGGCTCAGGCGGCGGTCGACGGCAAACCCGACGATCTGACCGGCCCGCTGGTGGAGACGGTGCTGCGCCCCCTGTGGGACGCCTATGCCTGTATCGGCAGGGGCCGGGACGCCCGTTCCCCTCTCGACATCGACAGCCAGGAACGGCGGATCCAATTCACGCCGGAGGGCGCCGTCGCGGCCATCCGGCAGCGCGAGCGCCTGGACGCGCACAGGCTGATCGAAGAAATGATGATCCAGGCCAATGTCTGCGCCGCAGAAACCCTGGAGCAGAAGCGATCGCCCCTGGTCTATCGCGCTCACGAGGAGCCGAGCCCTGAAAAGCTGCTCAACCTTGCTGACTTTCTGGCGACCCTGAATATCCCCTGGACGCGCGGCGAGGTCGTCAAGACCTCGCGATTCAACGAACTTCTGAACGCCCACAGGGAAGGTCCGCACGGCGAGATCATCAATGAGGTCGTGCTGCGGACGCAAATGCAGGCGCATTACACGCCCGACAATCTCGGCCACTTCGGCCTGAACCTGCAACGTTACGCCCACTTCACCTCCCCCATCCGTCGCTACGCCGATCTCGTGGTCCACAGATCGCTGATCCGCGCGCTTCGTCTGGGCGACGACGGCCTGAGCGACACGGAAGTCTCACGGCTCAAGGCGACCGCCGACCACATCACGGCGGCGGAGCGGCGGGCCATGGCGGCCGAACGAGAGGCCACCGACCGCTATGTCGCCGCCTTCCTGGCGGATCGTGTAGGCGCAAGCTTCGAGGGGCGCGTCACCGGCGTCACCCGGTTTGGACTGTTCGTTCGACTGTCGGAAACGGGCGCAGACGGTCTCGTTCCGGTCTCGAGCCTTGGGGACGAGTATTTCATCCACGACGACAAGGCTCATGCGCTGGTCGGCGAGCGGACCGGCCGATCCTGGCGCCTCGGCGACCTCGTGGAAGTCGAGTTGAAAGAGGCCACGCCGCTCACGGGCGGCCTGTTATTCCGTATGATCAGCGACCCCTCCCCTCCAACCGAAGGCGCATCGCGGCCGCGGCTCGGCGTGCGCCGGGTGGTGCGGGGACGTCAGGGCGCGACATCGAGGAACAACGGACCGCGCAACGGTCGACGCTGAGGGAGACGCAGCAGCCATGAGCAAGGCGACCTATGACAAGCCCGCTGACGGCGCGCAGAAGAGCGCAGGACAGCGCGCGCCCCGCCCCAGGGACGCCTCCACGTTGATCCTGCTTCGCCGCGACGGAGCTCAACCCCGCGTCCTGATGGGTCGCCGGCACGCCTCGCACAAGTTCATGCCCGACAAATGGGTGTTTCCGGGCGGCGCCGTCGATCGCGACGACCACCGCGTTCCAGCGGCGAGCGAGCTGCGTGAGCCCGTTCTCCAGTCCCTGATGATGACTGCCCCTGCGGCGCGGTCGCGGGCGCTGGCGCTGGCCGCCGTTCGGGAGACGTTCGAAGAGGCGGGGTTGCGCCTGGCGAAACCCGCCGATACCCCGCGCACACCTCCCCTTTGGGTCGAGTTCATGGAGGGCGGCCTGGCTCCCGACCTGTCAGCGCTGGATCTGATCGCGCGCGCGATCACGCCGCCCTATCGCCCCCGCCGCTTCGATGCGCGCTTCTTCACCGCCGAGGCCGACCGACTGGTGTCGATGACCCCCAGCCGGATCAGCGGAGAACTCGAGGAAATCGCCTGGGTCGATCTGACGGAAGCCCAGGCGCTGGACCTGCCCAGCGTGACCCGTTTTGTCTTACAGGAACTCGAGCACCGCCTGTCGGACCCGACCCGCAGGCCCGTCTCGGTGAAATATAGTCGTGGTTCACAGAAGTTGGAGACGCTCTGACGCCGTTGGGCGTTGACATCGACGCTCCTATACGTATTGTCCGCGCTCTCGATTTTTTCGGATCGGCGCTCTCGCCGACCCGCAAGGAGCATTCCGCCATGGCGAAGCCGGCGTCCATCAAGATCCGCCTCAACTCGACAGCGGACACTGGGTTCTTCTATGTGACCAAGAAGAACGCGCGGACCAAGACTGAGAAGCTCGTGCTGAAGAAGTACGACCCCGTCGTGCGTAAGCACGTGGAATTCCGCGAAGGCAAAATCAAGTAGGCAGTCCGACAGGTTCAAGCGACAGAGCCCGTTCAGCATTGCTGATCGGGCTTTTTTGTTATTGTCGTCAGATCAGGCGGCGTTGAGGATGACCATGTTCCGCCCGCCAGCCTTGGCTTCGTAAACCGCGTCG
>CAIUZX010000271.1 GCA_903903715.1 uncultured Caulobacterales bacterium | reverse complement strand
CCTATCAGGCCGCCAGCGCCTTCGCCAAGGACCGCCTGCAGGGCCGCTCGCTGACCGGACCCAAGAACGCCGACGGCCCCGCCGACCCGATCCTCGTCCACCCGGACGTGCGCCGGATGCTGATGGACTCAAAGGCGATCTTAGAGGGCGGCCGCGCCTTCATGCTGTGGACCTCCCTGCACGGCGACCTTGCACGGCTCTCACAGGATGCGGCGGAGCGGGAGCGGGCGGCGGACTACATGGGCCTTCTGACCCCTGTGGTGAAAGCCTTCCTGACGGACAAGGGGTTGAAGATCTGCTCCGACGCCATGCAGGTGCACGGCGGGTCGGGCTTCACCGAGCACTTCCCCGCCTCGCAATACCTGCGCGATGTGCGCATCAGCCTGATCTATGAGGGCACCAACGGCGTGCAGGCGCTGGACCTCGTGGGCCGCAAGCTCGCGGCCAAGGGCGGCCGGGCGGTGATGAGCTTCTTCGCCGAGATCGACGGCTTTGTGGGCGAGAACGCAGCGGACGAAAGCCTCGCCCCCTTCGTGACCGGCCTGAAGGACGCCAAGGACAAGCTGCAGGACGCGACCATGTGGCTGATGCAGAACGGCCTTGCGAACCCCGACAATGCGGGCGCGGCGTCGACCGACTATCTGCATCTGTTCGGCCTCACAGCGCTCGCCTACATGTGGGCCAAGCTCGCCAAGGCGGCCAACGCCAAGATCGCGGCGGGGGACACAGATCCCTTCTACGCCAACAAGCTGATCGTCGGGCGCTATTTCCTCGAACGCATCTTGCCTGACGCTGCGTCGCATGTGGTCAAGCTGAAGACGGGGGCCGAGTTGCTCATGGCCCTCCCCGCCGACGCCTTCTGATCGCCCAAAAGCTCAACGATAAAGGGATAGGAGACCGCCATGTCCGTGCTCGACATCGACCGCCCAGACTTCATGAAGGACGAGGACATCGTCATCTTCGAAGACTCCGTCGGTAAGTTCTTTGACGAGCACGCGCCGCCCACGCGCACCGCCAAGTGGCGCGAGGACGGGGTGGTCGAGCGGGCCATGTGGACCGAAGCGGCGGAAGCGGGCCTTTTGTGCCTGTCCATGCCCGAGCAGTACGGCGGCGCGGGCGGCGACTACCGCCACGAGGTCGTGCTGATGGAGCAGCTCGGCAAGAAGGGCGTCGACGGCTTCGGCGCCTCGCTGCACAACGCCATCATCGCCCCCTACATCCTGCACTATGGCTCGGAAGAGCAGCGCCAGAAGTGGCTGCCGAAGATGGCCAGCGGCGAGCTGATCGGCGCCATAGCCATGAGCGAGCCGGGCGCGGGCTCTGACCTGCAGGGCGTGAAGACCTCGGCCAAGAAGGACGGCAACCACTACGTCATCAACGGCCAGAAGACCTTCATCACTAACGGCCAGACCGCCAATCTGATCATCGTCGTCTGCAAGACCGACCCAAACGCCGGCGCCAAGGGCACCTCGCTGATCGTGGTCGAGACCGACGAGGTCGAAGGCTTCCAGCGCGGCCGCAACCTCGACAAGCTGGGCCAGGATGCGCAGGACACGTCGGAGCTCTTCTTCAACGACGTGCGCGTGCCGACTTCCAACCTGATCGGGCCGGAAGAGGGCAAGGGCTTTGTCCAGCTCATGCAGCAACTGCCGCAGGAGCGCCTGAACATCGCCGTGCAGGGCTGCGCGACCATCGAGCTCGCCCTCGAGCACACCATCGCCTATGTGAAGGACCGCAAGGCCTTTGGTCAGCGCCTGATCGACTTCCAGAACACCCAGTTCAAGCTCGCCGAGTGCAAGACCGAGGCGACGGTGGCGCGGATCTTCGTGGACCGGCTGATCGGCCTGCACCTCGAAGGCAAGCTCGACGCGACCAAGGCCTCCATGGCCAAGTACTGGGTCTCGGACCTCGAGAACAAGATCATCGACGAATGCCTGCAGCTCTTCGGCGGCTATGGCTTCATGAACGAGTACCCGATCGCGCGGATGTACAAGGACAGCCGCGTCCAGCGCATCTATGGCGGCGCGAACGAGATCATGAAGGTCCTGATCGCCCGCACGCTCTGACCCGCTTTTAAAGACTATAACCCTCAAGAGAGGCGCGTCGGATCACCGGCGCGCCTCAACGACGAACCGAAGGATACCGACCATGGCTGACGCCTACATCTTCGACGCGGTGCGCACCCCGCGCGGCAAGGGCAAGAAGGACGGCGCCCTGCACGAAATCACCGCCCTCTCGCTGGCGACGCAGGTTCTGGAGAACCTCCGCGACCGCAACGGGCTGGACACCAAGCTCGTCGACGACGTGGTGCTGGGCTGCGTCTCCCCCGTGGG
>CAIUZX010000270.1 GCA_903903715.1 uncultured Caulobacterales bacterium | reverse complement strand
TCTCTCAGGCGCCCGCCCTCACCCTGGCGTGTCACTGCCGGGGCTGTCAGCGCCTAAGCGCGAGCGCCTATTCCCTAAGTGAAATGATACCGGTGGACGGCTTTCGCATGCTCGCGGGAGAGCCGGTCATCGGCGCCTTGCACGGTCCGTCGCGATATCTCTATTGTCCTCGCTGCCTCAACTGGTTGTTCACCCGACCTGCGGGTTTCGACGCGTACATCATGGTGCGAGCGATGACGCTCGATGAGGCAGGCGACTATTCGCCGTTCATCGAGACGATGACACGAGAAAAACTGCCCTGGGCGAACACACCGGCCGCTTTGAGTTTTCCTGAGTTTCCGAGCCCAGACGATTTCGGGGATGTGCTTCGAGCGTTCGCCGAACATCGACGGTCACCTGCGCACTTGTAGGTCGACGCAATGTCCTCGGAACGCCCTGTTGCGCTCAGCGCCATTGCCCCCGGACTAGCGACGCGCTAAGCGCTCCGCTCCCTTTCCAGCTCGATAGATCGCATTTCCATGTCCGACACGCCTCCAGACCGCCTCTCCGTCAATCCGAACAGCCCCTATTACGACGAGGCGCTGCTGTCGCGGGGTGTAGGCATTCTCTTCAACGGCGAAGAAAAGACGAACGTGGACGAGTACTGCATCTCCGAAGGATGGGTGCGCGTGTCCGTCGGCAAACAAGTCGACCGTAAAGGCAATCCGCTGACGGTCAAACTGAACGGCGTCGTCGCGCCCTACTTCAGAACAGACGAACCCGCTTGAGGCTGAGAAGCCTCACGACCACTTCAAACGTCGCCTGACGCCCAGCTTTTCAGGAGTTGGTGGGCGATCGCGAGGGGCGGCGGACAAAAGGCGCCGGGAAGCTCCCCCCGCATCAGCGCGGCCGCTTCATCGCGGGTGAACCAGCGAACGGCCTCAAGCTCGGTTTCGTCGGGACGGGCTTCGCCATCCTCCACTTCCGCGATCAAACCGATCATCAAGGAGTTCGGAAACGGCCAAGGCTGGTTCGAGTGGTAGTGCACGCGGGTAGCGACAAGCCCCGCTTCTTCCTCAAGTTCACGCGCGCACGCCTCTTCGATGGTTTCTCCCGGCTCAAGGAACCCGGCCAGGGCGGACCACATACCCTGGGGCCAGGCCGCTTGGCGACCCATCAAGCATCGTTCCCCCACCACGGGAAGCATGATCACCACAGGATCTGTGCGGGGGAAATGCTCAGCCTTGCACGCAGGACAGACCCGTTTCCAGCCGGCCTCCGCAGCGCGACTGCGGGCGCCGCACATGGCGCAATAGGGGTGACGCCGCTTCCACTCAAAAACGCCCTTCGCCGTTGCGGCGATGGCCGCTTCGGACGCCGACAATAGAGTCCCCAGACCGCGCAAGTCCTTGAATTCGCCGAGATCAGACAGAATTGACACCGCCGGGTTAGCTGCGCCTTCCACGTCGACCGCGAAAACCGCCGTCTCCTTCCACATGCCAAGGAACAGCAAGTGTTCCCCGTCGCCCTGAAACGGCCTGGCGTCCGCGCTCGACACATAAGCGAGGCGCACATTCGCGTCGACGGTTTCCACGAAGATCTGCCCGTTCCATACCGGCAAGAACAGGCTTTCGGGACGGACCAGCAGTTCGGCGATGAAAGCTGAGTCGCCGCGGCGCGCGCTGAGCCGGTCGAGAGGATTGCCGGCAAACACATTCACCGTGGTGGACAATGACATATGGACACCTTCCCTGATGCGCGTCCGTCGTATCAAAACCGATGCGCTCTGACCAACCCTCTCAGCGCCCTTGCGCAGCGGCGGGCGGCGGGCGATATAGGCGTCGGAGGCTGGCGCCGGGCGCGGCCCTCGCCAACCCGGTCAGGTCCGGAAGGAAGCAGCCGTAACGAGTTTCGTCGCGGGTCGGCGTCCAGTCTCCACCCCAACTCCAGGCCCTTGGCGGCCAGAACCGGTGGCGCCATGGCCGAGGA
>CAIUZX010000269.1 GCA_903903715.1 uncultured Caulobacterales bacterium | reverse complement strand
TGATCATCAATCGAGGATGTCCAATGCGTTCAACGACCCGGACCCTTCTTCCGATCTGTCTGGCGCTTGGCCTTGTGGCCTGCGGGAAAAGCGCCGGTCGCAAGGATTGAGCGCGTCGGCGGGGCGGTCTAGGCTGGCTAACCCTATAGGAGCTTTCGCCATGTTTCGCCTCGCTATCACCCTCGCCGTGTCCCTCGCGCTCACCGGCGGCGCAGCGGCGCAGGTGGTGTCGCGGACGCCGCCGCCCGCCATCTCGACCGAGCCAGCCCTCGACAAGACCTATCCGGCGCGGCTCGAGGTGGCGCACGTCCCGACCGGCGGCGTGAAGGTCAATGGCATCGTGCTGGTGGCGTCGGGCCCAGGCCCGCATCCGACAGTGGTCTTGTTCCATGGCCTGCCGGGGAATGAGCGCAACCTCGACCTTGCTCAGGCGATCCGGCGGGCGGGCTGGAATGTGCTGGCGGCGAACTATCGCGGCTCGTGGGGCAGTCCGGGGTCCTACCGCTTTGCGCAGGATCTGGACGACGCCAAGGCGTTCCTCGCCTTTGTCCGCGATCCCGCCAACGCCAAGGCCTACGGCTTCGACCCCAAGCGGATCGCGCTGGTGGGCCACAGCCTCGGCGGCTGGGTGACGGCGCAAACGGCGGCGGCGGATCCGGATCTTGTCGGGTCCGTTATGATTTCTTCGGGCGATATGGGGCTGATGGGAACTTTGGCGAAGGTCAATCCGAAGGCGGCGGCGCATTTCATGGATGACAGCCGGGAGAGCCTGGCGGACGTGACCGGCGAGACCATGGCGGCGGAGCTTGCGCCCCATGCGCAGGACTGGTCCCTCTCCGCCGTTGCGCCCCGCCTCGTGAACCGGCGCCTCCTCGTGCTCTATTCCAACGACTTCGTGAAAGCCCATTCCGAGGGGCTGATCGCATCGCTCAAGGCGGCTGGGGGAACCCAGTTCCTGACCGCCTATGAGGACACCGACCACAGTTGGAACGACAAGCGCCTCGTGCTGGAGAGCCTCGTGATCAACTATCTGCAGAGCCTGCCGACAAAACCCTGAACGATCAGCGCCGGCAGACGAGGTCCCGCAGCGCGGGGGCGGAATAGTCGGCATAGAGCGCGCCGCCATAGCCGGCGCGGCGGCAATAGACATCCGCCGCCTCAGGCGACGGGGGCAGGGGCGCGCCATCGCGGGCGGGCTTCAGGAACAGTCCGACCGTCCACCCCTGCAGCGAGTCGCCTTGAGCCGGATAAACCGGCGCTGGCGGTGGGGGCGCGAGAGGCGGCGGCGGTTCCGGGCGGCGCCCGACATAGCTGAACGATGAGACGGTCCGGTCCAGCCCCAGGCTGCGCAGATCGGCCACATCGCGGGTCAGAAATTCGCAATGTCCCCGGTTATCGCTGTCCGAACATACGCGCCAGCGCCCGCGCACCCGCACGCTCTGGGCCTTGTCGTTGAAGTCCTTGTCAGACAGGTCGGTGATGTCGTCCGTCCAACGCCGCGACTTGCCCTGAAAATTCGGGCGGTCAAACAGGATGATCTCCGGTCGGTCGACGAAGTAGGGTTCCGACCCTCGATCATAGTCGCCGCGAGGCTGGCCTTGGGCCGCGCCTGCGAGCAGGACGATGAGGCTGAGGCCAGCGAGGGTTGGCGCGCGCATGGGGCGAAGTCCGATACCGTTGGTAACTCTTTCATCGTTATCCAGGTGGGCCCGCCGGTCAACGTGAACCTCAGACCAAGTTCGGTTTACAAGTTTCAATGTTCTTGTTATGTTCCAATCGATCAGGGCCATATGGGAGGAAGATATGATCGGTTACGTAACCTTGGGAACCAACGATCTGCAACGCGGCGCGCGGTTCTACGACGCTCTGGCCAAGGAGCTGGGCGTTGGGCGGATGATGGATTTCGACACCTTCATCGCCTGGGGCGCTCCCGGCGGTGCGCCGGGGATCGGCCTGACCAAGCCATTCAACGGCGAAGCGGCGACTGTGGGGAACGGCGTGATGGTGGCGCTGGAGGCCAAGAGCAAGGAGCAGGTGCACAAGCTTCACGAGATCGCGCTCGCGAATGGCGGAACCTGTGAGGGGCCTCCCGGCCCGCGCGGCGACACGTTCTACGCCGCCTATTTCCGCGATCCCGACGGCAACAAGCTGAACGCCTTCTTGATGACCTGACGGTGGGGAGAGGCGGCGACGTAAAGACCCGCCACGACGCTCACGAAACGCAGCAACGTCAACGCATTCGAGACCATGTCCCGCTCCTCGTCCGTTCCCCTTCGACCCGCAAGGGGTTGAACGTTCGGCGGGAGGAAGTCCTTCGCGCGAGCTGGTGGAATATTGGCAGCGGATGCGCCTGGGGGACGTTTTTCCCCCAGGCGCACCGGCAATGGTCTTTTAGAACTTCTGGCCGAGCCGGACGCCGAACTGGCGTGGCCGCTCGGGCACGACATAGGTCGAACCGCCGCAGACCTGGGTGGTGCATTCGGCGTATCGGGTGAGGTTCGCCCGCTCGTCGCCCAGGTTCTTCACATAGAACTCGATGCTCTTACCGTCCTTGTCTGCGCCGAAGGACAGATCCACCAGCGTGTAGGCCTTGAGCTGGCCGATGATGCCCCGCTCAACATCGCGAAGCTCCGACCAGCTCGAGTCCGAATAGACCGCCGAGGCCTGCGCGTGACCATCCCAGCTCATCAGATCGAAGGTGTAGCGCGCGGTGGCGTTCGCCTTGATCTTCGGCGTGACCGGCAGTTGCTGTCCCTTGGGCGCGAGGATCGGTATGCCTGCGCAACTGCCCAACACACCGCAATAAGGCTTGGTCAGAGAGCCGTCGTTGTACGCTCCGGCGGCGGACAGGGTCAGGTGCGGGGTCACGACCCAGGCCACGTCGCCTTCAAAGCCGTAGATCTTCGCCTGACCGGCGTTGGCGACCTGCGTCAGGCTGTTGGCGCCCAGGAACGAGAACTGGAAGTTCTTCCAGTTTTCTTCGTAGATGGCGCCGTTGAACCGCACCCGCTTGTCAAACCAGCTGGTCTTCCAGCCGAGTTCATAGCTGGTCAGGGTTTCCGCATTGTATGGCGGCAGATTGCCGGCGCGGTTGATGCCACCCGGGCGATAGCCCGTCGCATAGGTGGCGTAGACAAGCTTTGAATCTGTCACCTTGTAGGTGGCCTCGGCCTTGTAGGTCTCGCCGCTGTCCGACACGGCCTTGTTGAGATTGATGCAGGGCGCGCCGCGATAGGTGGTCTTGATGAAGCACGCCGCTTCGCCGGTGTGCGACGAGAACCCGGAGCCGTAGCCGAAGAAGCCCTTCAGCGTGTTCTTGTAGTGATAGGCGCGGATGCCGCCGGTGAGGGTCAGTTTGTCGGTGACGTCAAAGGACGCCTCGCCGAAGGCCGCCTGGTCCCGGTCGACGCGCATCTGATCGGTGAGCCAGATTGTGCCCGGCCAGCCTTTCGGCGACAGGCCCGGATCGAAGCCCTTGATCGTATAGTCCTGCACGATGGAGTGCGTCTGGCGCTGGCTGAAGAGGCCCGCGACGAAACGGAACCGGTCGGTCTTGGGTGAGGCGATGCGGATTTCGTGGCTCGACTTGTCGAAGCGGTCCTGCCCCGTGATGGCCTGCAGCGGCTTGGCGAGGACGTTGCCGGCGCTGTCCGTCCAGTAGGCGCCCGAGCCGTGCAACTGGTCGTACCAGAAGGAGTAGTCCGTGTAGTCGGACAGGGTGTCGAGGGCGCGCTGGAAGTAGCCGCTCGTATAGGTGACGTCGTACTTGGCGACTTTGCCGGTCACGGTCATCGCCGCCTGATAGAAGCGGTCATGCGCGCGGTCGGGCTGGAACTGGTTGACCTTCAGGTCGCCGACGGAGGGTTCATAGCCGAACACGCCCTGTTGCCACTGGTCCTGGCCCAGCACCTGGGCGTTGACAGTCCAGACGTCGTTCAGGTCGACTTTGAGGGCCGCGCGTCCGCCGATCGTGTCGACGGGGTTGAAGTTTTTCTTGACCTGGCTGGCGTTATCGACCGTGGCGCCCGAAGTGGCGAAGGTGCGCTTGCCCAGGACGTTGTCGATGTAGCCGCCGTCATGGGTCGCCCATCCGACCAAGCGGATCGCCGCCTTTTCGGTCACGGGAACGTTGACGAAGCCCTCTGCGGTGTAGCCCTGGCCGCCGTTCATCGTATTCCCGGACACGTCGTATCCGGCCTGGAACCCTGCGGTCGTCGGCTTGTTGGTGATGATCCGCACGACGCCCGATTCCGCGCTCGCGCCCCAAAGCGTGCCTTGCGGCCCCGCGAGGGACTCGATCCGCGCCACATCATAGACGTGCACGTCGAGGGCGCCGCCGATCGTTGTCACTGACTGTTCGTCGAGATAGAGGCCAACGGTGGGCAGCGGGCCGGAGTGGTTCGAGTTTTCACCCGACGCGACGCCCCGCATGGTGATGTTGGTCGAGCCCGGCGCTGTGCTCTGGAACGACACGCTCGGCAGGAACTTCACATAGTCCTGGAAGTCGGCCACGTTGCGCTGCGTCAGGGTCTTGGAATCGAGCGCGATAACGCTCGCCGAGACCTTCTGCAGGTTTTCTTCCCGCTTCTGCGCTGTGACGATCACTTCGGCGACCGTGGAGTTGTCGGTCATGTCCGCCGCATGCGCCAGGATCGGCGCGCCCGCCAGCATCGTGCCGGCAAGCAATCCGGCGGTGAGTGTCCGCCCGGTGAGGGCGGCGGTCTTGGGTTTCGTTGTCATGCTGACCCCTCTGGTCTTTCTGAAAGCGCCGCCTTCGCGACGTGGGTTTGCGAAAAGTCGGGAACGCCCGGATAAGCGTCGAGCACCGGGCCCAGGGCCGCCTTTAGCGGGTCGAGCCAAGGTTCAAAATGTCGCCAGTGATCGATCCCGTCCTTGAAGATCGGCCGTCGGACCTGTTCGGAACTCGCCGTGCGGACGGCCCGGTCGTTCTCGTAGAAGCGCAGGCAGCCGTCTTCGAAGGGCAGGCGGCAGTAGTCGAGCAGGCGGCGCACTTCCGTCTCCGGGTCTTCCACCATGCGCTCATAGATCACGCGATGAACCGCGCCGGGCGCCACGCGATCGAAGTGGTCCATCAGCCGGACATAGTCCGCGTAATAGCGGCCGGTCTCGGTGAGATCGTACGAGAAGGACTGCCCGCGGGCGAAGTGCTGCTTGAACGCCGAGAAGCAGGTTCCGAGGGGATGGCGGCGCGCGTCGATGATCTTCGCGTTGGGCAGGATCAGCCGGAGCAGGCCGATGTGCGCAAAGTTGTTGGGCAGCTTGTCGATGAACAACGGCTTGCCCGTGCGCCGCTGGACCTTGGTTCGCTCGAGGTAGAGCTCGCCGAGCGCCTTGGCCCGGTCCGCCGTCATGTCCGCCGTCGCATCGGGATAGCGGGTGGCTTCGCTCCGCCGCGTGCGACCGCTGAAGCCCCGCGCGATAAAACCGAGTTCCGCCAGCTCCGCCGTGCCCTCAACGGCCGAGTGGCAGTCGAGGATCTGCTCGATCAGCGTGGATCCGGAGCGCGGCAGGCCGACGACGAACACCGGATCCTGCGCGTCGCAGCCGAAGCCGCGCCGCGCTTCGAAGAACGCTTCAGTGAACAGTGCGATGGAGCGATGGGCGTGGTCGGTGGTTTCCTCGGGGTCGTACTGCAGCAGGCTGCGGCGCAGTCTCGCTCCGTCTGAATAGTGCGCGAAGGCGGCGGCGTAGTCGCCCGCATCCTCCAACGCCTTGCCAAGGGCGAAATGCAGGTGGAATCGATCTTCGAGGTCCAGATCCCCGCGGGCGATCTGAGCCTCCATCGCCGCGATCTCGTCGTCGTGGAAACGAAAGGTCTTCAGGTTCGCAAGGCTCCAGTACGCGTCGCCGAAGCTGGGTTCCAGGGCGATGGCGCGCCGGTACGCCTTGACCCCGTCCTCGCTCCGCCCCGCCGTTTTCAGGACGTGGCCGTAGGACAGCCAGCCCTTGGGCTGGTTCGGATGGTCCTCCAACATCCGGCCGTAAACTGTGATGGAGGTCTCAACGTCACCTAGCCGCGCCAGCGCGCCGGCCTTCAGATTGCGGAAGTTGGGGTCGTCGGGGTGATCCGCGAGCAGCTGTTCGACCTCAGCCAGCGCCTCTTCCAGCCGCACCTGGCGATAGAGCACGATGGCGAGGTTGTGCCGGGCCGCCGTGAAGGTGGGACTGAGCTCCAGAGCGCGGCGCAGCAGCGTCTCCGCATCGCCGTATCGACCAAGACGTCCGGCGACTTCCGCCAGCATGCGGATGGCCGCGACGTCCGTCGGCGCGTCCTTCAGCCTCGCCTTGAGCAGGCGCTCCGCCACCGACAGCCGGTCTTCCGACAGAGCCAGAGCGGCGTCCATCAGTTCGGCGTCCTCGGTCGACCAGCGTACGGACTGGGCGTATGCGCGGTCAGCCTCGGCTGGGCGCTGGGCGAGTATGGCGAGGTCTCCGAGAGCGCGCCATACGTCCGGCTGGGCAGGCTTGAGTGTGATCGCATGCGTCAAAGCTGCAATCGCAGAATCGGTCTCCCTCGCGGCGGCGAGCAAAAGTCCGAACTCCACGTGCACCTGTGGCGCGCGGGGTTGCGATCTCGCCAGAGGCTCCAGCACCGCGCGGGCGGCGGTGAAGTCGCCTTGTCGGCGCAGCGCCGCGCCCAGCAGCATCAGCGCCATCGGGTGGCCTGGCGCGGCGCGGAGGATCTCGTCCGCCTGAACCTGAGCCAGAGCGGGGTCAAGGCTCAGCAGACTCGCGGCGTGGGACAGGGCCACGTCGAGCGTCGCGTGCGCACTCGTCTCCGTCCCTGTCATGATCCCTCCGCCCGGTGTGTGACGAACGGATGAAGCAGCGCCGTCGTCAAACTGTCAAATGAACAGCCCGTAAGTCCCTGCTTAAGGGTCTTGCGAGCCACGCATTGTCCGGCGCTGTGGCCGTGGCGCCGCAGGGGTGAGCCTGTTCATGTGATCACAGGCGCAAGGCCCCCTGCGCCCCGGAATCGATCCCTCAGCCTTTGAGCTTCGACCACATCCTGAGGGCGGTGAAGACGCCGAAGGTCAAGCAGCCGATATTGATGATGAGCTCGATACTGAGGCCCGTATCGTTCGCAAGCCGCTCGGGGGCGTAAAAGCCGTGCAGGACGTTGAATTGGATGTCGATCAGCCCCAGGAACAGCAGGGCTCCCGCTCCGACTAGCCCGAACAACGCCGCCAGTCGGTCCCCGGCCCAGAGGTACAATCCGGCCACGGCGAGACATAGGCCAGTAAAGGCGTCAGCGGCAGGGAATGCGCTTTCAAAACCGTCATAGACGGCGGGAAGCGCGGGCGTTCGCGCCGACTCCGGCCAACTTGTGAAATCGGGGCGGGTCAGGTTCGTCAGGAAGAACAGCACCCAGTAGAGGCACGTTAGCGCCCCGGTCGCGAACAGGGCGATAGCGTGAGCGCGGTCTGCGGCATTTCGGGTCGAGACGATCATCGGGCGAAGCTCGCGGCAAGGGCGGCGGTGACCGGAACGAGGCCCCATAGCACGCCGACGGCGGCGGCCTTGTCGATGGGGCGTTTCAGACCAAGCAGCGGTCGCTCGGACCAGGTCCAGGCGTCGAGGGCGAAGCTGTTCAGACCCTCATAGCCGAGCCCCACCAGGGCGCCCGCCATGAACATCACTGGCGTAACCGCCCCTAAGGCATGGGCGGCGTTGATCCCGCCGGACAATCCGCCCGCGATAAGCCCGCCTTGCACAACGCCGAACATGAGGACGATGTTGGCGACGGCGAGAACCGGTTGGCGATAACGCCAGAGCCCAAGAGCCGCGGCCAGGGCTTCGGCGGCAACGCCCTGAATAATTGCGACGCCTATGCAGTATCCAAGCATGTTCACGAGACCTCCGATCCTTGCCTTTTGCAAAGTCTAACCGATTTCTCGCCTGTTGGATCCATTCGGGCGCACGCATCTGATTTCTGAGTCGTTACATGATCTGGCAGTTTCGACAGCCGATCTGGTGAGCATCTTTGCGTGGGTGGTCCGTTTGAGGCCATTCGGGCTTCCGAATAGACGTAAGATTAGAAAAATTGAATATCGGATATCGCGCCTTCTGCGATCAATGTACTGCTAATTCTACGACTATTTACATCTCTTTAACCATAATACTCAGAAATATTTTGCGTTAATCTGA
Organism: uncultured Caulobacterales bacterium; assembly: GCA_903903715.1. Lineage (GTDB taxonomy): Bacteria > Pseudomonadota > Alphaproteobacteria > Caulobacterales > Caulobacteraceae > CAIMFV01. Next base: position 2,677 of record CAIUZX010000269.1, on the reverse strand, counting down.
ATTTACGAAATAAATTTGACCGAAATTAACGGGTTTGACCTGATTGTGCCGATCGAATGATGTGGAATCTCGTGTTCTGCGAAGTGCACATCAACAATAGATGGGGAACAGCTGATGTCTGCTGGTGTTTCGCTTCGTATGATCAGTCTGGCGACCGTTTCAGCCTTGACGGTGGCGACAAGCGCCTTTGCTGACGATGTCCCGTCTGCGCCACCGGCGGCGACGGACGGCAAGATCATCGCCTATGGCGGATCTCTGGACCCGTACTTCATCCGCATTCATCCGTTTTACGGCAGCCTGCACCCCTTCATCGGCGATCCGCAGACCTACTACGGAGACGCCAATCCATACGTGAAGGATCTGGTCACCTTCGACCTTCCGAGCTCCGACTCCTCCAACTCGGCCGTTACTAGCGGGCTTGTTCAGAACGGAAATCTGATTTCCTCGAGCGTCACGGTCAAGGCGGCCTCGAGGACGACGCCAGCCCAGACCATTGTGACCAAGACTGTCATCACGGAAAAGTCGGTCAGCGACTTCTGGGGGCACTTCAACTGGGCCGTTCGGAATTTCAGTACGAGCGTCACACCCGCGGCGACCGTGGCCGGATCGGCCGCCCCCGCCATTGACCCGCTCAAATTGCAGACCGATTTCAACGGGCTGTTGAACGACATCGTCACACGGTGGGCCAAGGTAACCCCGGGGGATGTGGCCGTAAACAAGCAGATTGGCAGCAATTTCGCCGCCAAGATGCTGGCCAAGTATCATATTGATCCGACCGACGCCGCGAGCCTCGCCGCCGTCGACACGTCTACGCGCAATCAGTTCCTCATCGACTGGTACGACAGCCTGATGGCCCGGTCGGGCCTCTCGGTGACCGACTACTGGATGCGCCTGGCCAACTGGACGCCGAACATCACCCGAATCCAGGGCTCGGGGATGAAGACGGTTGTCGGCATCCTGGACTTCGCTCCCTATGCGAAGTCAGATCCGCGCTTGTCGGGGATCAACTGGGGCGGTTTCGACGCCCTGCCGCAGTTTGCGCACGGAACGGCGGTTGCGGATCTGATCGTCCAGGCGCCGTCGCCGGGCAAGGTGATGGGGGTTGCGCCGGGCGCGATCGCGATCGGCTACAACCCTTTCGACTCCTCGGGCTCGACCGACTGGACCAACGTGTCCAAGGGGATCGTCAGCCTGGCCGGGCAGGGCGCCAGCGTCATCAACATGTCCCTCGGCGTGCCCGGATCGACCTTTGACGGCGGCTGGGCCGGCGTCTTCAAGCAGGCGGACGTCGCCGCTGTGTCCAAGTCCACGGTGTTCGTCATCGCCGCAGGCAATGACGGCGTGACTCAGAGCGGCAAGGTCGCCTGGGATCTCAAGACCGCGCCGGCGATCATCGTCGTCGGGTCTGTCGGCGCGGATGGCCAGGTTTCGAACTTCTCGAACCGGCCCGGCGAAACCTGCCTGACCGTGACCAACAAGTGCAGCGAATACGACAAGCTCAAGTATCGCTTCATCGTCGCGCCGGGCGAAAACCTGCTGACGACAGGCAATGACGGCGGCGTGACCCGTCAGTCGGGCACCTCATTCGCCGCGCCCCTCGTCACGGGCGCCGTGGCGCTCCTGCAGACCCGCTGGCCCTGGCTGGCGCAGTATCCGAAGGAAACGACCAGCATCATCCTCAGTTCGGCCAGCTACAAGGGCGACCGGGGGAACTACGGCGTGGGGATCCTCAATATCGCCGCGTCGCAGGAGCCGTTGAACTGGGAAAAAGTCTCGTTCTATGCGGTGACCAACGCGTCCGTGGCTGCGGCGTCGACTTCGGGCGCCTCCGGTCCGCTGGGGACCAAAATGTCCGTGTCGGATGTGGTCTCGACCATCACCGCCACCGACAAGGCCGGCTGGGAAGCGAACGGGCTCTACTTCTCGGTCTTCGAGAAGGTCGGCAACACCTACCGCGACTTCCAGATCCCTCTGTCGAGCAAGCTCGTCGGGCAGAACGTCGGCACCGACGCGGGACAACAGCTGTTCCAGTCCTTCATCACCGGTCGTCTGATCAATTGGGCGAAGTGGAAGGCGGATCATCCCCCGACCACGTTTGCGAACGCCGCCGACGCGACCCCGGATCTGATGGACGGTCACGCGCTCGATTTCGCGTCCACAAGCGTGCCGATCGGTCAAATCGCCGGTCTCGAGGCGCGGGTGAAGCTGGCGCCGGCCAGGGTGTCGCCCGGCTATCGTCAAGGCAACGTGCTGGTGCGGTCGGAAGTGGCGCTGAGCGGAAATGGCCAGACCGTGCGCTTCGGCTTCGGTGACGGCGCTGCGTCCCTCGCCAGCCAGGCGGGACTGGGCGTCAACCGGGACTTCGACATCTCCCGTGGCGGCCTGAACCCCTTGCTGGGGCTGGCCTCAGGCGGCGGCTTCTTCGACTGGCGCATCGCCGTTTCGCGCAGATTTGCAATCTCCGCGGGCGTGACCCAGCGCCGCGACCAGCGTGACTATTCCGAGGTGGGCGTTCGCACGCCGTGGACCGCAACCGGCGCCGGCGTCTATGAGGCGGCGGCTGAGCATGTGGGCGTCGACATGCGGCTCGCGCCGACCGTGGTCGTGCGCGCCGGCCTGACCCGGCTGAACGAGACGTCCGGCCTGCTCGGCGTCCAGTCCATGGATCCCACGGATC
>CAIUZX010000268.1 GCA_903903715.1 uncultured Caulobacterales bacterium | reverse complement strand
GGTGTTTCTCAATAAATTCAGAGACCTTGCGAACTGACGAGGCCTTAACCTGTCCTTCGATCTTTGCGATATCGATCGTCTGGTCAGAATATCCCTGACCATTCCCGTCAATCGCCGTCGTGGGTGTAACGCCGTCGCCGCTGGCTGAACCTGCGAGCATCATGGGCTTGCCGTCGACCATAACAGTCGAGCCAGGGCCGACCACGACGCCCGGCCGCAGCATGGGCCGGATCACGAACATGACCAGCAGACCCGTCACGATGAACATGACCACAAGTTCGGCGATACGCATCGCGTCGCCCTTGTCCAGATTGAAACCTGGCGCCGCACCCTGGGCTTCCGGAGGTCGCTCGAACCTGACATTGACGACCTGCAGCTGGTCGCCGCGCTTTTCATCGAAGCCGATAGCCGCTCGAACGAGGGATTCGATGCGCTGCATCTCCTCGGCGGACCTTGGCGTATAGGCGCCTGGCTTGCCGTTCGGAGTGGTAGGCGTGGCGCCATCCACCGCCACGGAAACTGAAAGCTTCTTCAGCTGACCCGGCTCCATCACCGTCGTCTTGACCGACTTCGAGATTTCATAATTGGTCGTTTCGTCCGTTTTGTTGGTCGTCGCACTCTGCTGCGCCGTGCCTCCGGTCTGTTGAGCGCCGGGAATGTTCTGTGAGGCGGACACTCCCCCCTGCGACGAGGGCTTCTCTTCCTTGCTGGCGTCGGACCCTGTCACCGTCGACCGGACAACCTGACCGTCCGGATCGAACTTCTCTTCCTGGGTCGTGACTCGGCTGAGATCGACATCAGCAGCGACCGTCACTCGAACCTTGCCCGGGCCGACCACGCCCTCGACAAGATCCCGCACCTGCCGCTTGATGCGCTCTTCAATATCGCCGCGTTCGGTCGAGACCGCGCCACCCGCAGCGCCGGGCTCATCCATACCCGCCAACATCGCTCCTGTTTGGTCAGTGATGGCGACCCGCGCAGGTTTCAAGTTCGGCGTCGCAGCCGCGACCAGATTGCGGATCGCTCGCACCTGATCCGCCGTCAGCTTTCGTCCCGCCGTTTCGACCATCACGGAGGCGGACGGATCGTCCTGCTCCTGGTCAAACAGTGCGCGCTTCGGAATGTTGAGCAGGACCTTGGCCTGACTGACGCCCTGGATGGATCGAATGGTGCGCGCGAGCTCGCCTTCGGCGGCGCGCTTGGCGTTGATATTCTGAACAAAGTCCGTCTGTCCCAGGGCCGGCGCGGAATCAAAGATCTCGTACCCAACGGACCCGGAAGTCGGCAGTCCCTTGGCTGACAGCATCACGCGGGTCTGGGCGACCTTGTCCTGGTCAACCATGATCGTGGTTCCGTCGCCCTTGACCTCATACTTGATCCCGGCAGCGTCCAGCGCGCCCGTGATCTGTGAGGCTTCCTTGAGATCGAGGTTCGCGTACAGAAGGGATTTGGCGTCGCCACCGACGTGCGTCATCAGCATCACCAGCACGGCGATCAGGCCAAAGGCCGAACCAGCGATCGCCGCCAGACGCCCGACGCCGAACCTTTCGAGTGCCGCTAGAAATCCCTGCACGCCCGCCTCTTGCAACCGCCGCGCACTGATCCTGAAACGCGGCGCTAGGCAGGAATTACCGGGTGGATGGTAAACGAGGGTTTAAGGGAATTAGCGAATGAGGCGTTTTCGTAAGGAAATACGAACACCTGTTAGCAAATTCCGTAATGCTTCTGCGTCGAGGCCACACAAAATTTCGTGCCGACCCAAAACAACAACGCCTCGCCGAACATCGGCGAGGCGTTGTCGTCAAGTTAAGGTGCGCCCTCGGAAAAGGATTTCCGAGTTATATTCCACCTACTCTCGATACTGCTGGATACGCGTTGTGCGAAGTCCTGCGAGGCCGTGCTTGTCGATGGCTTGTTGCCAAGCCACGAACTCTTCACTCGTCAATTTATAACGCTCACAGGCCGCGTCGATCGTGAGTAGACCTCCACGCACTGCGGCGACCACTTCCGCCTTCCGCCGGATCACCCAACGCTGGGTGTTGACCGGAGGTAGGTCAGCCAAGGTCAACGGAGCACCCGTCGGGCCGATCACATACTGCTCACCTTTGTTATTCAGGCGTTGTTGCTGCAACATGGCTTTTAAGCCTTCCCATCACCAATAGGAAGCATATTAGCCTGCACGCCATAACATCGGCTTAATTGTAATAGTAAAAATATAATGACCATCGACGTGTCTTTCTGATACACTTTGTCACGCCATATGAATAGCGTGTAAATTTGCAGACCACGAAGATTGATTACCTAACGATGGACAATAAATCCTGCAACATCTGATCGGCAGTTGTTATAATCTTGGACGAAGCTGAATAAGCCCTCTGCGTGACAATCAAATTGGTAAACTCGGTCGACAGATCAACTGTTGAAGACTCAAGGTTCTTAGGCGCGATCTTGCCAGCGCCGGCGGAATTTGCGGCCTTGAGATTGAACGACCCACTCGCCTGGGTCACGGTGTATGCGTCGCCGCTGACCGCAGCGAGGCCATTGGGGTTAGCAAAGGTGGCGACGGCGACCTGGGCAAGAGTCCGGGTCACACCGTTGTCGTAGCTTGCCGTGACAAAGCCTTTTTCATCAACGGCGACGCCATTAAGGTTGCCGAGGTTGGTGCCGTCCGTGGTCAGATTGTTCACGACGGAGGGTGTGGCGAATTGGGTCAAGCCGCTCAACGCTGTGGTGGTCGACAAGGCGATCGACTGGGCGTTGACACCCAGCGCCGTCGCCCAGTTTGCAGCCCCCGCGGTGGGCGTGCCGCTCGATGCGCCGAGGGTGATCGTCGGGACGGCTCCGGCGGTGAACAAGGTAGAGTTGGTGGGATCGTACTGACCTGAAGGCGTGAAGGCGACAATGCCGTGCGCGATCTGTCCTGGAACGAGCCCTGTGCCGGAGTTGACGTCGGACGTCGGTGTGGCGTGAATTTCAGCGAACCACTGGTTTGCCGTGCTCGACTTCAGGAAGTCGAGTTGAATCGTTCGGGGGCTTCCAAGGCTGTCTGCGACCGGGATCTGGATGGAATAGTCGGGCTTGGTGCCAACCCCGGTCGTCGCGTTGTAGGCTGTCATCGAGGCCGAGCGGCCCGACCCGTTCGCAGCGCTTGGGCTGTATGCGTCAGCGAGCGATGAAGACCCGAAGTCGATCGCAGCCTGACTTTCGGTCTGTGTGGACTGAAGGTTCGCCGTGATCGAAACGTTTTTGGTGGGTGACGCCACCGCGCCTTGAGACTGCACGTTGATGGACTTCAACGCCGTGGCGTCATTGGCGTTCGCGGTGATGACGCCAGTCGAATCTGCGATCCATCCCTGAAGGTAATAGCCGGCCGTGTTCTTCAGGTAGCCTTGGCTATCCACGTTGAATTGCCCCGCTCGGGTGAAGTATCGCGGCGCGGTCAGACTGGTGGCCGTCGGATCCGACGTGGTGACGAACATCCCTTCACCATTGATGGCCAGCGACGTGGAGCTGGCGTCCGGATTGAGTTGCCCCTGCACATCCACAAGGCTGGCCGTGACCGCCGCCACGCCGCCTGCAGTATAGTCGCTCTTGACCGCCTGCTGGTTTACGAGGTCCGAGAAGTTGACCTGGCTTCGCTTGTACCCAACGGTGTTGGCGTTCGCGATGTTGTCCGAAATCGCAGCCACTGCGGACGAGTTGGCGCTGAGTCCGGTGACGCCGGCGGCCATTGCGCTGTTGATGCTCATTGAGGCCTTTCCTTCTTCTTATGTGTGAGACTGACGGAGGTCACGAAGCGGTGACCGAAGTGATCTTCGAAATCGGGACGGTGGTTTTTCCGATCCCGACCACAGTCGCGCCAGTGGCGTCCTGCTGGACACTCGTCACGACGCCGGTGACCTTGGGGGTTGCGGCGATGGCGCTGCCGTTGGTGTCCTGCGCCGTCAGCGACAAGGTGTATTGGGCGTTGTCCGGCAATTGTCTGCCGGTGGTGTCCTTGCCGTTCCAGGAAAAGCTGTTGACGCCGGAACTGAGGCTGGTCAGCGGGCCCGTCCAGACAGTTTGCCCCGCAGCGTTGGAAATGGTCGCGACCCCCGAAGAGGCGGCGGACGCCAACGTGTATTTCCAGTTGGCCGATCCATTGCTCAAGGTGACCGTACCGGTGTCTGCGCTGATGGACTTGCCGATGAGACCGACCGCGCCGGTGACGCC
>CAIUZX010000267.1 GCA_903903715.1 uncultured Caulobacterales bacterium | reverse complement strand
GCGGGATCTCTCAACGCCTTCGCATGACGAAGATGAGGACCGCTGATGGCCCGCCGTCGCAAGGGCGACCCGGTCCATGGCTGGGTGAATCTGATCAAACCGCTCGATATGACGTCGACAGACGCTGTGTCGAAGGTGCGAAGGCTGTTCAACGCTCAGAAGGCGGGACACGCCGGCACGCTGGACCCCCTCGCGACTGGGATCCTTCCGATCGCCCTCGGGGAAGCCACCAAGACCGTCCCTTTTCTCATGGAGGCGGACAAGGCCTATCGCTTCACCATTGCGTGGGGCGCGACGACAGCGACCTGCGATCGTGAAGGTGAAATCATCGCCCAATCCGACGCTCGCCCCGATCACGCTTCGGTCGCAGAGGCGCTCAAGGCGTTCGAAGGCGAGATCGACCAGGTCCCACCTGCCTATTCCGCCATCAAGGTCGACGGCGAGCGATCCTACGATCTGGCGCGCGCCGGACGCGCTGTCGAACTCGCCTCGCGACGTGTGACGATCCACAGCGCGGTCCTGCTGGACACGCCGGACGCTGACCACGCGATCATCGAGATCCGCTGCGGCAAAGGCGTTTATGTCCGCGCCGTCGCCCGCGATCTTGCGGATGCCCTGGGGGTGTGCGGGCATGTTTCTCAGCTTGCGCGGACGCGAGTCGGCAAGTTTTGCGAAAAAGACGGCTTCACACTGGAAAAATTGCAGGATCTGGTGCATACGGGCCGCGAACTGGACGGCATGTCGCCGGTCGAGACCGCGCTGGACGACATCCCGGCGATGGCCATGACCGGAGAAGACGCCTTTCGGCTCAGCCAAGGGCGATCGATCGTTCTCGTTCCCCGCCAAGTTGAAGCGCTCAAGGCGTGTCTCGTCCCACGAACGATCGGGGGACAGGACGCGTCAAGAACCGTTTTGGCTACGCGGAACGGCCGACCCGCCGCCCTTTGCGAATTGCGCGCGGGCCGGCTGAACCCCACCCGCGTGTTTCACCTCGAACCGGAGATATGACCGATGTCGATTACCCCTGACCGGAAAGCCGAAGTGATTTCGGCCCACGCCCGCTCGGAGCGCGATACAGGGTCTGCGGAAGTGCAAGTTGCGATTCTGTCCGAACGGATTTCGAATCTGACCGGTCACTTCAAGACCCACAAGAAAGACAACCACTCGCGCCGCGGGCTGCTGAAGCTCGTCTCGCAACGCCGTCGCCTGCTCGACCACCTCAAGGTGACCGATGTTGGCCGGTATCAGTCGTTGATCGAAACCCTGGGTCTGCGCCGCTAAGCGCAGGTCCATATCTATTCGGGACCGTCCGTCCGCCTGGCAGGCGCGGCGGCGGGCTCCGAACCTTCTGAACGTTCGATGAGCGGGCGTCGGAAGCCTAACTGTGACGCGAGGGTCCAAAGTCGATCCTCCTTTCGCCTGCCAGACGGCGTCGCCATGGGGTGGCGTCCGTCCATCTGGAGAGGATCACCGGACCCGTCCATTCGTTCGCGCCCGTCCCTGTCCGCCCGCTTGGAATCCGCCTTGCGGGGCAGTTAAGAGAAAGTCTAAAACATGTTTGATATCAAACGTAAAAGCATCGAATGGGGCGGCCGCAAGCTGACCCTCGAAACCGGCCGCATCGCCCGTCAAGCCGACGGCGCCGTGCTGGCCACCTACGGTGAGACGTCGGTTCTCGCGACCGTCGTCGCGGCCAAGGCGCCCAAGCCCGGTCTCGATTTCTTCCCGCTGACCGTGAACTATCAGGAAAAGACCTTCGCGGCCGGCAAGATCCCCGGCGGCTACTTCAAGCGCGAAGGCCGCCCGACCGAGAAGGAAACCCTTGTCTCGCGTCTGATCGACCGTCCGATCCGTCCCCTATTCGTGAAGGGTTTCAAGCACGAGACCCAGGTGATCGTCACCGTGCTGAGCCACGATCTGGAAAATGATCCTGACATCGTCGCCATGGTGGCGGCCTCTGCGGCTCTGACGTTGTCAGGCGTGCCGTTCATGGGCCCGATCGGCGCTGCGCGCGTCGGCTTCATCGACGGTCAGTACGTGCTGAACCCGACGCTGGATCAGATGGCGGACAGCCGGATCGATCTCGTTGTCGCCGGCACCGAAGACGCCGTGATGATGGTGGAATCGGAAATCCAGGAGATGAACGAAGAAGAAGTCCTGGGCGCCGTGACCTTTGCGCACAAGGGCTTCCAGCCGGTCATCCAGGCGATCATCGAACTCGCAGAACACGCCGCGAAGGAGCCCTGGGACTTCCAGGCCGAGGACTTCTCCGACACCGTCGCGAAGATCAAGGCGATGGTCGGCGACGACATTCGGGCCGGCTATGCCTTCACCGGCAAGGCCGAGCGTCATGACGCGGTCGGCGCCGCCAAGGCTAAGGCGGCCAAGGCATTGGTCAAGTCCGACGAAAATCCCGACGGCGTCGACGGCGCGAAGTTCAGCTCCGCGTTCAAGGAATGCGAAGCTGACGTCCTGCGTCGTGACATCATCGAGCACGGCCGACGCGTGGACGGACGTCCACTCGACAAGGTCCGCCCGATTGTGTCGGAAGTGGCGGTTCTGCCGCGTACGCACGGATCGGCGCTCTTCACTCGGGGTGAAACCCAGGCGCTGGTGGTTGCGACCCTCGGCACCGGCGATGACGAGCAGTGGATCGACGCGCTGGAGGGCACCTACAAGGAAAGCTTCCTGCTGCACTACAACTTCCCGCCCTATTCGGTGGGCGAAACCGGCCGGATGGGTTCGCCCGGCCGTCGCGAAATCGGACACGGCAAGCTCGCTTGGCGCGCGGTTCGTCCGATGTTGCCGTCAAAGGCGGACTTCCCGTACACGATCCGTCTTGTGTCCGAGATCACCGAGTCCAACGGCTCGTCTTCGATGGCGTCTGTCTGTGGCGCTTCGCTGGCGATGATGGACGCAGGCGTGCCCCTGAAGAAGCCGGTCTCCGGCATCGCCATGGGCCTGATCCTGGAAAAGGATGGGTTCGCCGTCCTGTCCGACATCCTGGGTGATGAAGATCACCTCGGCGACATGGACTTCAAGGTCGCCGGCACCGCCGACGGCATCACGTCACTGCAGATGGACATCAAGATCCCCGGCATCACCGAGGAGATCATGAAGAAGGCGCTGCACCAGGCGCGTGACGGTCGTTTGCACATCCTCGAAGAGATGGGCAAGGCGATCCAGGGCGCCCGCAGCGAAATCGGTGAGTTCGCTCCGAAGATCGAAACGATCACCATCCCCACCGACAAGATCCGCGAAGTGATCGGCACCGGCGGCAAGGTGATCCGCGAGATCGTCGAGAAGACGGGCGCCAAGGTGAACATCGAAGACGACGGCTCGGTGAAGGTGTCCGCGAATGAAGGCGCCAAGATCAAGGCGGCGATCGACTGGATCAAGTCGATCACTCAGGAGCCGGAAGTCGGCGCGGTCTATACCGGCAAGGTCGTGAAGGTTGTCGACTTCGGCGCTTTCGTGAACTTCTTCGGCGCTCGTGACGGCCTGGTTCACATCAGCCAGATCTCCAAAGAGAAGGTTGGCAAGGTGTCCGACGTGCTGAGCGAAGGCCAGGAAGTGAAGGTCAAGCTGATCGGCTTTGACGATCGCGGCAAGACCAAGCTGTCCATGAAGGTTGTCGACCAGGAATCCGGCGAGGACCTCAGCAAGCGGGAAACCGAAGAGGCCTGAACCTCGGAAATTTGATCTTTTGACTAACGAAAAGGCGCCCCGCAGAGCTGGGCGCCTTTTTTTTTGGCGGGCCATCAAGGTAAACGCCACGCAGTTGCAGCGACTCGACGGCAATGTTGGACGCAATTAAGGTGTAGAGAGTGGAGAGGGCGTCGTTTATGTCACCAGTCGTTCGTCGAGTCGGCATTGCTTTTCTGCAGTTCCTGTCGGGAACTGCTCTTTTGTATTTGGCGTACCGACTCTCTGCTCACGATCCTGCCGTCGACGGGTGGCTTGATCGCCTTGTCGATGCGTCGAGTTTCGGCCGAGACTGGTGGGCGCTGGTTCTGACCGGGCTGGGGGCTGCGTTGGTTCTCCTGGGGCTTCCATCACCCTGGCGCGGGGATCGCCCCGCACCGGCGAAACCTGTAGCGGTGATTGTTCCGGCTTCTGAGGTTCAAAGCTCCCGGCGCTTTGCAGACGCGCCCTTCGTTGAAACGCCGAACTTGCCTGAGCCCGCAGCGCAGAGCGCTGTTTCGCCGGTTCTCAAGCCCACCGTCTCAACGCTATCTTTCACGCCCAGCTTTCGCAGCAAGCCGTCTCCGCCGCGACCGCTTCGCAAGCTCGTCGTGACGCGAGAGCCTAGTCTCGTCGAAGAATGAGCAGTCTAAGCGAGGCGTTTTGTCCCGCACGCTCGTAGGCTGAAAGCGCGACGGCGAGTGTTGGCGCGACACGAGTCAGCGCGCCCTCGCTGAAGAGGCTATCGTCAAACACGATGACGTCTGGACGATTGATGACAATATCACGCGTCAATCGATCCAGATCGGACCAGATCCAGGTCTGCATGCGCGCGCGCTCAGCGGGCGCTGTACTTGGACGCTGTTCCAGAACGGCGGCGCTGGCGGCCAACCATTGGCTACTCGTTGAACTCGCCCATTCACCGTGGACCTCACGCGCGAGCGGATGCCCGACGCTCAGATCACCTGAAATCGCCAGGATCCGTGGCTTCGGTGACAGCCGGCGAATGGGTTCGACGAACGCAAGGGAGGGATACAGCGTCGAGCTGGTTGCGGCGCGAAACTCGAGGAGAAGGAAGCCGACGACCAGAAAGATCGACGCCAATCTGGCCACGTTTGGGAGGGACAGAGATCGGATGGTCTGAAGCCGAGACGGCTTCATCAAGACGCTCGACAAGACGGCCATGAGAACGAGGCTGCAGACCGGCGCGGCGTGGTTCAAGAAGCCCTTGCCTTGCAGGACATAGGCGACGAGAAAGCCAAGTCCGGCCAACAGTGTAATCATCTCGACCGGTGAGCCAAAAATCCGCTTGCCGCGCGCGACGACCAGCGCCGCTGCAGCTGACAAGCTCAGCAGGATATCAGGCGACGCCAGCGCTAGGAGCGGGGCTCTGACTCGGAAATATGTGTCAAGCAGGCTGGGCAGCAAGTTGGATCTGTAGGTCGCATAACCCCAATAAACAAAACCGAGATAGGCGAGGCTGACGCCTGCGGTGATCCAGTATTCTCTACGTAACAGGTCCCGGACCGATCCCGAGCGCCAAGCGGTATACAGAGCCGGCGCGACAACGCATAAGGCGAAGACGGGCTTGATTGCGACGGCAAGACCTGCGAGCCCCCCTGCGATCATGCGCAGTCGCAAGGACGTATTGCGGCGGG
>CAIUZX010000266.1 GCA_903903715.1 uncultured Caulobacterales bacterium | reverse complement strand
GAAGCGGTCCGGCGCGGTTTCCGGACCCGTGCCGAAGCTCAAATAAGCCTCGCCGTCTCGCGGGGATAGCGCGTTGATACGCACGGGGGCGCTCGGAGCGTAGTGGGCGACGAGGCGTCCCGGCGTGCGGTGGATATCGACGCCAAGATCCGCAAGCCTGCCGATCACCCCCTCGATCCGCTCCCGCGCAAGGCCGCCTGCGCGCAGCCACTGGGCCTCGTCCACCAGACCGATGACGGTGGACTCAAGCCCCACAGAACAGGCCCCCCCGTCGAGGGCGGCCTCGGCGAAGGCGCCCGTCTCGTCCATCGCGTCGGCCAAGGTCGTCGGGCTGGGACGCCCCGACCGGTTGGCGGAGGGGGCGGCCACCGCCCCGCCGAAGGCCTGCAGCACTTCGCGGAACACGGGATGCGCCGGCACCCGGATCGCCACGGTGTCGAGCCCGGCGCGGGCGAGATCGCAGACGAAGCCGCTACTGCGCGCCCGCGCCACGATGGTCAGCGGCCCCGGCCAGAAGGCCTCCGCCAGCTTCAGCGCCCGCTCGTCCAGTTCCGCCACGCGGGCGGCGGTCGCAAGGTCCGCGACATGGGCGATGAGGGGGTTGAAGGCGGGCCTGCCCTTCGCGGCATAGATCGCGGCGACGGCGGCGGGATTGGCGGCGTCCGCGCCGAGGCCATAGACCGTCTCCGTCGGCAACAGGGCGAGGCGCCCCTGGCGGAGGGCGTGGACAGTGGAGAGGATAGAGGCGGGGACGGGCATGGCCGCCGATCATAGCAGAGCCTCGCGCGCTTGGCTCCCGAACCGGTTGCGCGTAAGACGAAGCCATTCCCGCCGACCGATGTTTGGAGATGCTCATGGCCTTTGCGGCCCCTGTATCCAGCCTGCAATTCGCCCTCGTCCATATCGCCGGAGTCGAACAGTTGAAGGCGGGCGGCGCCTTCCCGGACTTCGACCTCGACCTCCTCAGCGCGGTGCTGGAAGGCGGCGCGGCGCTGGCGGACGGGGTGCTGGCGCCCATCAACCGGGCGGGGGACAAGGTCGGGGCTAAGTTCGAGAACGGTAAGGTCGTCTGCGCGCCGGGCTTTGCCGACGCCTATCGCCAGTTTGCGGAAGGCGGCTGGAACGGCCTCGCCGCCGCGCCGGAATATGGCGGGCAGGGCCTGCCCAAGGCGCTGGAGCTCGCGGTCTTCGAGATGGTCCACGCCGCCAACATGGCGCTGGGCCTGTGCCCCCTTCTGACCCAGGGCGCCATCGAGGCGATCTTCGAGCATGGCACAGCCGAGCAGAAGGCCCTCTACCTGCCGCCGATGATCGCCGGACGCTGGACGGGCGCCATGAACCTGACCGAGCCGCAGTCGGGGTCGGACCTCTCCCTCGTCCGCAGCCAAGCGGTCCCTGACGGGAACGGCGCCTACAAGATCACCGGCCAGAAGATCTACATCACCTGGGGCGACCATGACGCCGCCGAGAACATCGTCCACCTCGTCCTCGCGCGCCTGCCCGACGCCCCGGCGGGGGTGAAGGGGATCTCCCTCTTCCTCGCGCCCAAGTACCTGCCGACCGAGGACGGCAAGCCGGGGGTGGCCAACACGCTTCGCGCCGGGGGGATCGAGCACAAGCTGGGCATCCACGGCTCCCCCACCTGCACCATGTTGTTCGAGGAGGCGACCGGCTGGCTGGTCGGCGAGCCGAACAACGGCCTCGCCCACATGTTCACCATGATGAACGCCGCGCGCCTGAGCGTTGGCGTGCAGGGCGTCGCCATCGCCGAGCGGGCCTATCAGCAGGCCCTGTCCTATGCGCTGGAGCGGCGCCAGGGCCGGACGGTCTTCAGTCTGGAGGCGCCCGGCCTGATCTTCGACCACCCGGATGTCCGCCGCTCCCTCATGCTGATGAAGGCGAGGATCGAGGCGGCGCGGGGCCTGTGCCTGACCACCGCCCTCAACGCCGATCTCGCCAGGACGGCTGAGACCCCGGAGGCGCGGGAGGCCGCGCGGCTGCGGCAGGAGCTCCTGGTCCCCATCGCCAAGGCCTGGTCGACGGACATGGGGGTGGAGGTCGCCTCCATGGGCGTGCAGATCCACGGCGGCATGGGCTTTGTCGAGGAGACCGGCGCCGCCCAGCACTATCGCGACGCCCGCATCGCCCCGATCTATGAGGGCACCAACGGCATCCAGGCCATCGACCTGATGGGGCGAAAGCTCGGCCTCGCCGGCGGCGAGGCGGCCCGCACCCTGATCGCAGACATTCATCAGACGGCGGAGGAGATGACGGCGTCGGCGGACGAATGGCTGCACGGTCCGGGGCGCAGGCTGGCGGCGGCGGCCAAGACCGCGACCGAGGCCTCGGCCTGGCTGATCGAGCGCAAGGGCCACGCCCAGCCGGACGCTCTGGCGGGCGCGACGGCCTATCTCAAGCTGATGGGCGACCTCGCCGGCGGCTGGATGCTGTGCAAGGGCGCGCAGATCGCCTCGGAGCGGCTGGCCAGCGGCGCGGAGGGCCGGGACGTCTGGCGCACGCGGCTGGGCCTCGCCCGCCTCTATGGGGAGCAGGTGCTGGCGACCGTGCCGGGGCAGGGGCCGGCGGTGATGATGGGGGCGCTGGACCTCGCGGCGGCGACGCCGGACGCGATGCGGGCATGAGCCGTCCCCCCAGCCCGCTGGCGGCCGTCGTCTTCGACATGGACGGCACCTTGCTGGATACCGAGCTCTTGTACCGCGAGGCGATGACCCTCGTTTGCGCGAAGATGGGGGTCGAGATGAACCACGACCTTCACCTAAGCCTGATCGGCGCCCCGCCGGAGATCGGCAACCACAACCTTCTCACCGCCTTTGGCCCGGACTTTCCGGTCCGCACCTTCCGCGACCTGGTGCACGAACAGATGGAGGCGTCCGACAGCGGCGGCGCGCCCTTAAAGCCCGGCGCGCTGGAGCTGTTGACCCGTCTGCGGCGAAGCGGGATCGGGACCGGCCTCGCCACCTCGACGGGGCGCAAGATGGCCCTGTCCAAGCTGGAGAAGGCGGGGCTCTTTCCCCTGCTCGACGTGGTGGTTGCGCGGGACGACGTCGCCCACGGCAAGCCGCACCCGGAGAGCTATCTCCACGCCGCGGCGCGGCTGGGTGTGGATCCGAAGATGTGTGTGGCGGTGGAGGACAGCCCCTTGGGCGTCCGGTCGGCGGCGGCGGCGGGTATGTACACCTACATGGTCCCCGACCTTCTTCCGCCGACGGAGGACCTCCTCCCCCTGTGCCGAACCGCCTATCGCGGCTTGCCGGAGGTGGAGGAGATCCTGTTCGGCGAGCTGTAGCAACTCGCCGAACGCATACGTAATCGGTTCTTACAGCTGGCCGAGCAGGTAGTCGGCGGCGCTGACCTTGAACTCGCCGCCCTCTTCGACGTTCAGTTGGGTGACGACGCCGTCATCGACCAGCATCGAATAGCGCTGCGAGCGCACGCCCATGCCGAACTTGGAGCCGTCGAACTCCAGCCCGATGGCGCGGGTGAAGTCGGCGTTGCCGTCGGCCAGCAGCGACACTTCGTCGGTGATGCCCTGATCCTTGGCCCAGGCGCCCATGACGAACACGTCATTGACGGAGATGCAGACGATCTTGGCCACGCCCTTGGCGCGGAAGTCGGCGACATGGTCCTTGTAGCCCGGCAGATGGCGCGCCGAGCAGGTGGGGGTGAAGGCGCCGGGCAGGGCGAGAACGGCGACCTTGGCGCCCTTGAAGACGTCGTCGGTCGTGACGGGGCGGGGGCCCTCGGCCGTCATGGTCATGAAGGTCGCCTGCGGCAGGCGGTCGCCGATCTTGATGGTCATGGATGGTATGCTCCTGAGGCGCGAATGGCGCAGGTTCGTGGCGGACTGCACATAGGGACGACCGCCCTTCGGGCGCAAGTCCGAAACATGCAGAATAGGGACTTGCCAGCCTGTTCGGCGCATAGGAACATTCGCCTCATGAGCGATCCCTCCCGGCCCCCCCGACCGCTCCGCCCCCTCTTCGACGACGATGACGACGCGTCGGACGAGATGTTCGGCGGTTTGGCCGGGCGTCTGCTCATCGCCATGCCCAATATCGGCGACCCGACCTTCGAGCGCTCGGTCATCCTGATGTGCGTCCACTCGCCGGAGCAGGCGATGGGCGTGGTGTTGAACCGGCCGACGAGCGGCCTGTCCGTGCGTGACGTCTGCCAGAAACTGGGGCTGAAGGCGGCGGACGCCGCGCCTGACCAGCCTGTGCTGGTGGGCGGGCCGGTGGAGCGGGAGCGGGGCTTTGTGCTGCACACGGACGACTTCGAAACCCTCGACGCCACCTTGCCCATCGGGGCGGGGGTGTCCCTGACCGCCACCCGCGAGGTGCTGGAGGCGATGGCCGATCAGGACCGCCGCCCCCACCGCGCCCTGCTGGCGCTGGGCTGCGCGCAGTGGGCGCCGGGCCAGCTGGAGCAGGAGCTGGCGGCCAATGTCTGGCTGGACGCCGACCCCGATCACGCCATCATCTTCGACGACGGCCACGACACCAAGTGGACCCGGGCCCTGAGCAAGCTCGGCGTCACCGCCGACCGGCTCTCCGGCCAGGCGGGGCATGCGTGAGGGAGGGGATGACCATCCCCTCAAATAGATTGACTTTCTGTAGTTTTTAAAGTACACATGTTCGAGCTGCTGCAGACCGAAACGTTCCGCAAGTGGCGGACAAAGCTCAAGGACGAGCGGGCTCGGGCCTTGATCGCCTCACGTCTCGACCGACTTGCGTTCGGCCATACCGGCGACGTCGAGCCTGTCGGAGATGGGATCAGCGAACTGCGCATTCACTACGGCCCGGGCTACCGCGTCTATTTCCAGAAGCGGGGCGCAGTCCTGGTCGTCCTCCTCTGTGGCGGAGACAAGGGCAGTCAGGCCAGGGACATCAAGGCGGCCAAACTGCTCGCAAAGGCATGGAGTGAACCGGATGACTGAGAAGCTGACCCTTTATGATCCGGCGGAAGACCTCGTCTCGGACACCGCCATCGCGACCTTCATGGCGGAGGCCTTCGACACGGAAGACGCAGGCTATATCGCCCATGCCCTCGGCGTGGTGGCGCGGGCCAAGGGCATGTCGGAGATCGCCCGCGACACCGGCCTCTCCCGCGAGCAGCTCTACCGGTCGTTCAGCGCCAAGGGCAATCCAACCCTCAAGACCACCCTCGCGGTGATGAAGGCCCTCGGCCTGGAATTGACGACGAAGGCGCATGCGTAGGCGAGCGACTTGAGGTCCGCTTTCCGCGTCTATCGCGGTGAAGAGTGTCGACCCATTGCGGCCTTTCGATAAGTCCACTATCGGACGTTGAGCTGGCGAAGAGATCTCTGTCCGGCTGGCCTGTATTAGGGACCCAACAGCTCCAGTGGCTAGGTCACGGCAGGTGGGCGATCCAGATTCCTTGGAACCGGTCGGAGTTCATTCGCCTTGCGCATTGACTCTGCGGAATCCAACTATGACGAGAACAAGCTACGCATTATATCGCCGCGCTTGATCAAGATGGGGAGGTGTCATGGCTATTGGCTTTTCAGACATTCCAGATGTCGTCAT
>CAIUZX010000265.1 GCA_903903715.1 uncultured Caulobacterales bacterium | reverse complement strand
CGGCTTCATCGAGAACACTCTGGAGGTCCGTCTGACTCAGTGCAAAGCTGCCGAATCCGGCGATGGCGGACTGCTGGCGCAACAGCCGGCGAACGCGATCGCGGTCATCCATGGGGATAGTCGATGATGGCGTTCGGTCGGTTCGACAGGAAATGAAAGCCTCGCGGGATCGGGCCAGAGGCGCGACCGAAGCGATGGAGTTCATCCACCACCTCGAGGCTGCGCACCAGATCCTCGACACGGTAGGGCTTCACCAGGCAGCCCTGCCCGCGGGCGTCGAGGAGAATGGCGATGTCGAGGTTGCCCGTCGCATAGAGAACCGCCGTGCCGGTCTGGTCCGCCAGAGCCTCGGCCACATCTGGTCCAAAGCCGTGGTCCGCAAGCCGGACATCGATGATTGCAAGATCCGGCTGCGTTTCGCGGCCGAGCTGGATGGCGGCGTCAACCGTTCTGGCGATGCCGCAAACCCTGTGACCATAGCTGATCAGGATTTCTTCCAGAAGATCGGCAAGCATCAGATTGTCCTCGACAATCATCACCGTCAGCTTCGACGCCATCCATTGTTTCCCTGCTTGGGGAGCGCCAGCGCACTGGACTCGGCCTTTCACATCGTCGGCGAAAAAGAGCGCTTCGAATGCAGAATTGAGCGGAGAGACTTTAGGGGATCCTCCGAACGTGAAAACCGGCGGAAACTACCTAGGTCGAAGTCAATTTGATGAGATCGGAGCCCGCGCTTCGCCGTCATCACGTTCGCAGCAGACGCGCTGGCGCCGGGTAATTTCCGAGGCTCCCTTGGCGCCTCCACCGGCGGCTAGTGTCTCGACCTGACCAGGCCCGCCCCTCATCGGCGACAATTGGCTCAGACGGAACCTTCCCATGAAAGCGCTCGTCTATCACGGCCCCGGCATGAAGGCCTGGGAAGAGCATGCGAAGCCAGTTGTGATCGCGCCCTCTGACGCCATCGTGAGGGTCACCCGCACCACCATCTGCGGAACCGATCTGCATATCCTTAAAGGCGACCTGCCCAGTTGCACGCCCGGCCGTATCCTCGGCCACGAGGGCGTCGGCGTGATCGAGAGCGTCGGCGCTGCGGTCACTGCCTTCAAGGCCGGCGACCACGTGCTGATTTCCTGCGTCACCGCCTGCAGCAAGTGTGAATACTGCCGCAGGGGCATGTTCTCCCACTGCACGACCGGCGGGTGGATCCTCGGCAACACGATTGACGGAACCCAGGCGGAGTTCGTCCGCATCCCCCACGCCGACACCAGCCTCTATCCGATCCCCCCGGGCGCCGATGAAGAGGCGCTGGTCATGCTCAGCGACATCCTGCCCACCGGCTTTGAGTGCGGCGTGCTGAACGGCAAGGTGCAACCCGGCGGAACCGTCGCCATTATCGGCGCAGGCCCCATCGGCCTCGCCGCCCTGCTCACTGCTCAGTTCTATTCGCCGGGTGAGATCATCATGATCGACCTCGACGACAATCGGCTGGCCGTCGCCGCGCGCTTCGGCGCGACGCAGACGGTGAACAGCACCGACGGCCATGCCGTTGAGGCGGTTCTGGGCCTGACCGGCGGCAAGGGGGTCGACACCGCCATTGAAGCGGTCGGCCTGCCTGCGACCTTCGAGATGTGCGAGGAGATCATCGCCCCAGGCGGCGTCATCGCTAATATCGGCGTACATGGCGTGAAGGTGGCGCTTCATCTCGAGCGCCTCTGGGATCGTAATATCAGCATCACCACAAGACTGGTCGACACCGTCTCGACGCCCATGCTGCTAGCCGTCGTCGCGGCCCGGCGGATCGATCCGACCCTCTTGATCACCCACCGCTTCACGTTCGACCACATCGTCGAGGCCTACGACACCTTCGCCAACGCCGCCGCGACCAAGGCCCTGAAGGTCCTGATCGAAGCGTGACCACGGAGATGATGACGAACAGCGCGAGAGTACGGCGGTGAACATACCGGGTCATTTCCAGCACCGGGCGCGCCTGCCTGCCGCGGTCTACGACCTCGCGATGCGCCTTTGCGTGAAACCTGATGAGCGGCACGTCGGCGTCAAGCTGACGCAGGCCGGTCGGATGAGGCAAAACCTCAAATCGACGTCATGGATGGCGTTCACGGCCACCCAGACCGTCTCCACCCGCGCCTGCGAATTCAGCTGGCTGGCCCGATTTGGTCCTTTCGGCTTGATCTCGGTGCGCGACGCCCTGGAGCGGGGCGGAGGTCGGCTGGACGTCACGGCGCTCGGGATTGTGCCGATCGCGCGCGCGCCTCACACACCTCAACTCTTGCGCGGTGAGTTGATGCGGTACCTCGCCGAACTCCCCTGGGCGCCCGCAGCGATCCTGCTCAACTCCGAGCTTCGCTGGCGGGAAGCAGGCCCCGACGCTTTGGCGGTCAGCGCGGGCGCGGGGGCGACGGCGACCGAAGTGATACTCAGTCTCGACAATGACGGACGGATCGTGGGCGCCTTCGCCCCTGATCGGCCTAGGGCTGTCGGCGCGACTTACCTTCCGACGCCCTGGCGAGGCCAATTCACGGACTACCGCCTGCATGAGGGCCGGTGGATCCCCTTCGCCGGAGAAGTCGCCTGGGAGATTGACGGCAAGCCCGAGGTCTAGTGGCAGGGTACGATCAAGACCTGGGCCTGCGTCTGACGGATATCTCAGGCGTCCGCGAAGGCGTTCCTTCCCAGGGCCAACAGTTCGGGCGTTGTCAGGTGTGGAAGGTCTGCAACGATCTCGCGGACAATGCGCTCGTGGATCGACTTGTGGTGGGCCTGTAGATATGCGCTCAGATGGTCAGCCTCGTTGCTTTGCCCCTTGCCGTGACTGATCACCACGATCCGCCCGCCGTTCGACATTGCCCGTGCGACCTCTTCGAAGAATGTCTCGTCCCTCGGATAGGTCTCGTCCCGGTCGGCGTCGCGCGTCTTGCGATCCAGCTGATGCAGGATGTGCTGTGAGTCATTCGCCGCCACGACATGAGCGCCGTCCATGGCGCGCTCGATTCTGTAGACGCGGGCGCCGGCGTGATCGATGACGACGACCAGACTGGACGTCGCCGCCTGGTCGAGCGGCTCCGGCGTCTTGGCTGTGGGCGACCAACCCGACCGCTCCAGGAAGTGACGCAGGTCCATCACCTCCTGACCGGTCACGTCCTTGGTGTGCGGCTTCTTCATCGCCATGGCGTGTGCGCCCGCGCGAAGCTCGAACTCACCGTTATGCTTCTCTTCGGATCCGCCAATGGCGTTGAACAGGCTGACGATCTCCCGCCACTCAAGATTATGCGAAAGCGGATGACGAAAGATCGCGTCGAGAGTGCGGCGATCCGCGCCGGTCACGGTCGCGGCGAGGTTCGACGCGGCGGCGCCGTCGTGCTCATGTCGTGTGCTGGTCATGACTAGGCTTTCATATCGGGGTGAATAGGGCGAACGTCGTCGTTCATGCCGGCGCGTCGTGCAGGGCGCGGAACGCCCGGTACAGCACTTTTGGATCGAACTTGCCCTGGTAGACGGCCGGTGGCTCAAGCTTCAGGCCGAGCAGGGCGTAGACCGCGGTCTGCGCGGACCTAATCGAATATTCGACCGTGAACACCACGTCGTCGGGCATTTCGCAGAACTGGCCGATGAAGGCGAAGTTCTGACTGCCCTTGGGCGTGATCTGCGGCCGATCGCCCTTTTCCCGGCGAAGGAACTGGCTGGTGATAAACGGCATCATGCAGGGGATGCAGATCGACGTGCTGAGGATCTTGGCGGCTTCGGCCGTGATCCGAAGATGACCCATCACTTCAGTCATGATCTCGGCGCCCGTGCAGGCGGACATCGACTTCTTGACGAAGTCGCCGGGCTTGTCGACCGACAGGCCATAGCCCCAAAGGACGCTGACTCCATCAGGTTGACCGATGAAATGCGGCTGGTGCGGGATGACGATTGAGGCGAGCCAGGCCGAGTCCGGAAAGGTGACGAGCCCTCCTTCTCCCGGCACATTGCCGGTCAACTCATTGACGATCCGCAGGAAGGTTGGATCGTGCATCGTGGTCGTGAATGAGATCCACTTGGACTCGTTGATGTGGTCGGCGAAGACCTCGGGGCGACCGAATTCCGGCCGATCGGCGGCCAGCTTCTCCCAAAGTGTCCAGGCCCCGCCGTCGGTCTTGGTGAGCAGCTTCGGCGCCTTGTCCATCGCACCGAGACTTGACGCCTCGGTCATGGATCCCAGCGTCAAGAGCACCAGATCCTGATCCCCGACAGCGATCTCACCCGATTTGCCGGCGCGGTCATAGACGATGCCTTTGACGCGCATCTCGCCCTGGCGTTCATCAAACTCAAGGTCAGTCACGCGAGTGTTGAGCTCGACCTTCACCTCCCGCGCTTGAAGCCATTTCTGCAGCGGGCGCACCATTGAGTCGTACTGGTTGTAGACCGTCCGCATAATGCCGCTGAGGCGATCAAAACCGTCCACCATGTGCGCGAAGCGTACGAGGTACCGCTTGAACTCGACCGCGCTGTGCCACGGCTGGAAGGCGAAGGTGGTGCACCACATGAACCAGAAGTCGGTCTTGAAGAACGCCGCATCGAACTGATCGGAAATCATCGTGGCGCCCAGCATGCCCTCCGGCTCGAGCGCCAGGCGTTCGATAGTCAGGATGTGCGCCTCGCTGAGCCCGAACTTGGGCGCCGTCTGCCGCTTGCCGTCACGCACGAGACGGGACTTGGACGACGTCTTCATCGTCTCGTTCCAGGCGAAGGTCTCTTGGGTCACGGTCTTTGTATCGTCGAGGGTCGGAATCGATGAGAACAGGTCGAAGGTGCACAGATACTTGCTCTCAAGCATTCGGCCGCCACGCAGGACGTAGCCGGCCTCGGCCGAACCCGACCCGTCGAGGCTGCCGCCGATGGTGTCGAGCTCCTCCAGGATGGTGATGTTGCACCCCGGAATATCGCCGTCACGGATCAGGAAGACGGCTGCGGCCAGCGACGCCACACCGCCACCGATGAGAAACACCTTGGTCTTCGCCGGATCGGATCGGACACCTTGGGTGTTCGAAGGAGTTGCTTGCGCCATGATGGGATCGCCTTTTCCTGAATCCTTGAGGGACTTCGGTATGGAGGGTGTCGTCCCACAGCCAACAGCATCGGTGGGGGGGGGACGCGAAGGGCGCGTTAGCGCCTGACCGGGGACGACGACCGAACATCGCAACTGTGCGGCGATGCTGACAGGATCGGGATCTACCCATCCTTCGACACCGAGATCCTCAGTGGGTCGTTGAGCCGTAGGCCTTGAGTAATTTCCGGCTCTGAACCCGGCAAGGTCCGCCGGTCTAGGCTGATAGCTCACACGGGTCCCCCGACGCGCGGCGGTGCGGACACACTCAGACGACAGAGGCGGTCATGAGCGAGATCCTCGTCCTTCAAAATTCGATGGACGGACCTATCGAGCGGATGGCCAAGGCCGTGACTTCGACCGCTCGTTTTCAGGGCCGCCACGTTTTGGAGTTCGCTAAGCAGCCGTCGACCACAAGCGCCGCAGAAGCGCCGCGATGAGGCGCAGTTTGGAACGCCACCGAAGCGGACGATCAGGCTGGCTGCGGGCCGCGGTGTTGGGCGCCGACGATGGCATTTTGTCGACGGCGAGCCTTGTCTTGGGCGTCGCCGCGGCGCACGGAACCCGCAATGGACTCTTGATCACGGGCGTGGCTGGTCTCGTGGCCGGAGCGATGTCCATGGGGGCCGGTGAATATGTCTCCGTGCACACACAGGCCGACACTGAAGCGGCAGATCTCGCGCTCGAACGCGAGGAACTGCGAACCGATGACAAGGGCGAGCACGACGAGCTCGCGCTGATCTATGTCGGTCGCGGGCTCGATCCGGTCCTCGCCAAGCAGGTCGCTGTCCAGCTGATGGCGCACGACGCCCTCGGCGCCCACGCCCAGGATGAACTCGGCATCTCCGATACGCTGCGGGCGCGCCCGATCCAGGCGGCGATGGCCTCTGCGTCGAGCTTCGCCCTTGGCGCTGCGGTCCCGTTGATCGTCACCGCCTTCGCCGATCTGCAGAGTGTCATCCTGCTGGTGGCCGCCACATCGCTTGTTTGTCTCGCGGGTCTCGGCGCCCTGGCGGCCCGGACCGGCGGCGCAGGCGTGGCGGCAGGTACGATCCGCACCGCCGTCTTCGGCGCTCTGGCCATGGGTGTCACCGCGGGCGTCGGCGCCCTGGTCGGGACGAGCGTCTGACGTCGAATGCGTAGTTTCCGGGCCTGTCGGGCGCCGGCTGGAGGCTTCACCCTCAGGTCCATCGATGAGTGCGGCCTTGGATCGACCGGCCCGACCGGCAGCGATCCATCTGAACCGGCGATTTGAGCCAGGATAGCCCTCGAACAGGAAAAGCCAATGACCTACCAGAGCCTTAGCCCGTTCGACGGCAAGCTGATCAAGGACTTCGCGGACACAAGCGCAGCAGACTACGAGTCCAAGCTGGCGGCGGCGCAAACCTGCTTCGAAAGCTGGCGTCACAAGAGCTATGCTGAGCGGGCGGTGATCATGTCCAAGGCCGCCCAGCTTCTGCACGAGGGAGCTGACGCCTTCGCACAGACCATCACGTTAGAGATGGGCAAGCGCATCAGCGAGGCCCGCGGCGAGGTGGAGTTCAGCGCCCGGATTCTCGCCTACTACGCCAAGAACGCCGAGCGTTTCCTGGCGCCGGTCAAGCTGCACCCGACTGTGGGCGAAGCCCATATGGAGTCGAGCCCGCTCGGCGTCATCTTCGGCGTGGAGCCGTGGAACTTCCCCTGCTATCAGCTCGCCCGCATCGCCGGGCCGCACCTGATGGCCGGCAACACGCTGGTCGTGAAGCACGCCGGGATCGTACCGCAATGCGCCCTCGCCTTTGAAAAGCTGTTGCTGGACGCCGGCGCGCCGGTCGGCCTCTACACCAATCTCTTCATCACCCATGAGCAGTCCGACCAGGTCCTCGACGATCCCAGGATCAAGGGCGTCTGCCTGACTGGCAGCGTGGCGGCGGGCGCGAGCGTCGCTGCTCGCGCTGGGAAGAACCTGAAGATGTCGTCAATGGAACTGGGCGGCAGCGATGCGTTCAT
>CAIUZX010000264.1 GCA_903903715.1 uncultured Caulobacterales bacterium | reverse complement strand
TCGACCGTGTTGGTGTCCATCTCGATGCGACCATCGTCCAGGAACCGGGTGAGGCCCTGCCAGTGGGTCAGAACGTAGCGGATCGCCGTGGCGAGATCGCCCTTCTGGCTGATCAGTCCGAGCCGGGCTTCAAGCCAGGGCTTCATAGCCTCAAGGATTGGCGCGCTCTGTTCCCGACGAACGGTGAGCCGCTCGTCCGATGACCTGCCACGGATGGCATCTTCAATGGCGTAGAGTTTCTGGACGCGGGCGATCATTTCCGCCGCGATCGGCGTCCTGGCCGGGTTCTTGTCCATCAGCTTGACGAAGTAGCGGCGCGTATGGGCCCAGCAGAACGCCAGTTCCACAGCGCCCGCCTTCTCCAGCTTCTTGTAGGCGCCGTAGCCGTCAGTCTGCAGCACGCCGCGATAGCCTGCCAGGTGAAGCGTCGGCGAAGAGGTCGCCCGATCATTGGCGTAGACGAACACAACTCCCGGCGGCTCAGGTCCGCCCCAGGGGCGATCATCACGGGCATAGGCCCAGAGCTGTCCAAGCTTGGTGCGGCCGCGGCCGGGATCAAGCACCGGCGCTCGGGTCTCGTCAGCGAACAGCTTCGTCGACGCCTTCAGGCGTTCCAGGAGCCGCCCGTGCAGCGGCCTCAGCAGTTCCGCCGCTGAGCCCGTCCAGTGGGCCAGGGTCGAACGATCCAGAACAACGCCGCGGCGGGCATAGATCTGTGCCTGACGATAAAGGGGACAGTGATCGGCGTATTTGGCGACCAAAACATGGGCGATGGTCGCCTCCGTCGGAAGACCGCCCTCGATCAGGCGGGCCGGCGCCGGCGCCTGGACCACCACCTCTTCGCAAGATCGGCAGCCATATTTCGGGCGGCGGATCACCAGGGCCCGGAACGTGGCCGGGATCACGTCC
Organism: uncultured Caulobacterales bacterium; assembly: GCA_903903715.1. Lineage (GTDB taxonomy): Bacteria > Pseudomonadota > Alphaproteobacteria > Caulobacterales > Caulobacteraceae > CAIMFV01. Next base: position 1,618 of record CAIUZX010000264.1, on the reverse strand, counting down.
AGCCGTTCGGCCACGTCTTCGCCGATCCGGTGCAAGGCGCCCGCACAACAAGGGCAGGTCTTGTCCTCGATGTCGATCACCTGCTCCACCCGCGGCAGGTGCGCCGGCAAGGACCCACGATTGGCGCGACGCGTAGCCGCCGTCGCCGCCTTCTGCGCCGGCGTCGCTAGACGCACCTCGGCGCCGGCCAGTTCCTGTTCGAGGTCTTCAAGCGCCAACGCCAGTTGGTCGGGATCCATCTTCTCAGACCGCGCGCCGAACGTCGCGCGCTGCAGATCCCGGATGATCCGGGTCAACCGTTCGATCAACTCATGATCAGACGCCCTGGCGTCGTCCTGAGCAGCCAGCTTACGGTCCCTGTCCTCAAGCTCGGCGGCATGGCGCGCACGCTCTGCCAGGAGCAGTTGCCAGACGGCCTCGGCGTCCATGTCGTGCGGCGTTTCCACAAGGCAAGTAGATCATATTCGCAGGCCTTTGAGGCGCCCCCGCGCGGGATCTGAGTCACCTTGTCGCAGGCTCAAGAGACCTCTTTCGGGGTCTTTGTCCGCCGCGGCGGCACGACCCTGGTCCACTCCATTCCGGCCACCAGCGCCGCCAGTTGCACCGACGTCATCCGCATGACGCCGTCCGTGATCTTGGGCCACTGGAAGGCGCCCTGTTCCAGGCGCTTGACGTAAAGCACCAGACCGGAACCATCCCAGTACAGCAGCTTGATCCGGTCCGCTCGCTTGGCCCGGAACACATAAACGACCCCCGAGAAGGGATCAGCCCGAAGCTCGTCTTTCACCGATCGCGCCAAGCCATCCATGCCCCGGCGGAAGTCCACGGGCTTGGTCGCCACCAGCACCTTCACGCCCGCAGGTGACCCAGAGCCTGGGATCACCGGCCAGCCTTCAGCGCCTGAATGACCGCGGCCACCGTTCTGGCCTCCGCGCCGCGGCCGATCCGCACCCTGACCTCGTCGATGTCCACCTCGATGGCGCCGTCTCCCGTGCGCTTGGCGCGCTTCTTGGGCGCCGGAACTGGCGGCGGCTCGTCTCCAGGTTCGACGACGACCGGTACGAAATTCACACCCTCTGCGGATTCCTTGCGCGCCTCTCGCAGCCATCCGAACAGTTGCTGGGGGCGCATACCGTGTCGCCGCGCGACGCCAGAAATCACCACACCCGGCACCAGCGCCTCCAGCATGATCTCGCCTTTGACCTCAGGTGGCCAGTTTCGGCGACCGCCGAAACCCGTGATCACCTCCAACCGCCGCACAACGGTCGGCTTGGGGCCAAGCGTAGGGTCAAAACTAGACATGTGCCGATCTCGCCAAAGGCCACAGATCGCCCATCCTCACTCAGCAGCGTCACTCAAAGAAGGTGCCCTCAGAGCTCCGCTTACGTGGTTTCGGGCCCGCACGGCCGAACGGTTGGCCACGGCGTCGTGACTGGCGCGCAAAGTCCAACTGAAAATCCGCCATTCTGGTACCCCTCCGGCGTGGGCCATCTTCATTTGAAGGGCGGAGCGGTGAACGAGTGCTCCTACGACCGCTCCTAAGAGTGGTCATAGGAGTGCTCCATGGCCCAAGGCATATTGATGAGCGGCCAGGTCCGCCGGCGCAGTTGGTCAGACG
>CAIUZX010000263.1 GCA_903903715.1 uncultured Caulobacterales bacterium | reverse complement strand
GCGGGCATGATCGCGCCTCTGACCGAGACCTGGACCGATCCTGTCACCTCCGGCGCCCTTGACCTCTTCACCGCGGCCGCGGCGCTCTGGCCGGCGTTCGCAGAGGAAACCGGAGTCCGCTTCCGCCGCACCGGGGCCCTGTGGCTCCCGCCGCCAGGGACCTTGCCGCCCCGCTCGGTCGATCCGTCTCGATATTCGATTCTGAGTTTGGCGGAGGCTCAGGCGTTCGCGCCCATGTTGGAGGGGTGTGAGGGGCCGATTGTACACGCATCCGAAGAGGGGTGCGTAGACGCAGGCCAGGCGCTGGCGGCGCTGGGCGAGGCGTTCGAGGCGCTTGGCGGGGTGCGTCTGGTGGGCGAGGCGCGGCTGGACGGGGCGGTCTGGCGGGTGGGCTCTGGGGGCATTCGCGCCGGGCGGGTCGTGATCGCCTCGGGCATGTCGGCCGTCTCGCTGAGCGATCTCGCGCCTGAGGCCAGGGTCTTGACCCCAGTGCGCGGGCAGATCCTGCGGCTGGAGACGCGCGTCGACCCGTTGTCGCCGTGTCTCAGAGGCCCCGGCGCCTATGTGGCGCCGCAGTCGGACGGCTCGGTCCGGGTGGGGGCGACGATGGAGGCGGGGGAGACGTCGCTGACCCCCGATCCCGCCACGACGGCGCGCCTGCTCGCGGCTGTTCTCAAGTTCGCCCCGTCGCTGGACGGCGCTGTGGTGACCGCAGAGGTGGGCATCCGCGCCGCAACGCCGGACGCGCTTCCTCTCGTCGGGCCATCGTCCCGGGCGGGGGTGTTTCTGGCGACAGGGCTCCGGCGGAACGGATGGCTGCTGGCCCCGCTTGTGGCGGAGGTGATTGCAGCCTATCTCGCGGACAAGGATCCTGGCCGGTTCGCAGGTGTGCTGGACCCCCGGCGCTTCGGCGCGGGCCGGGACGACGCGTGAAGGAGACAAGATGTCCGGTTTTTGGCTGACCGAGGAGCAGGAATCCATTCGCGAGGGCGTCGCCCGCGTCTGTTCGGCGTTCGATGACGAGTACTGGCGCAGGACGGACGAGACCGGCGAGTTCCCGGAGGCCTTTGTGAAGGCCATGGCGGACGGCGGCTGGCTGGGGGCGGCGATGCCCGAATCCGTCGGCGGCGCAGGGCTTGGCCTGACCGAAGCCTCCATCGTCATGCAGACCGTGGCCGAGAGCGGGGCGGGGTTCTCGGGCGCCTCGGCGATCCACCTCAACATCTTCGGCCCCATGCCCATCGTGAAGTTCGGCACGGAGGCGCAGAAGTCGCAGAGCCTGCCCAGGCTGATCTCCGGCGAGGACAAGATGTGCTTTGCGGTGACGGAGCCCAACTCCGGGCTCGACACCTCCAGCCTCGAAACCAAGGCCGAGCGGACCAACGAGGGCTATCGCATCTCGGGGCGGAAGATCTGGACCACCTCGGCCCAGCGGGCGAACAAGATCCTGATCATCGCCCGCACGACGCCGAAGGCCGAGGCGAAGAAGCCGACGGACGGCCTGTCCCTGTTCTTCACCGACTTCGACCGCAGCCGCATCGATGCGAAGCCGATCCCCAAGATGGGCCGCAAAGCCGTTGAATGTAATACGCTTTTTATCGACGACCTGCACGTCCCGCACGACGCTTTGATCGGCGAGGAGGGGCAGGGCTTCAAGTACCTCCTGCAGGGTCTGAACCCCGAACGCGTCCTGTTCGCCGTGGAGTCCGTGGGGCTGGGCCGGGCGGCGCTGCGCAAGGCGGCGCAGTACGCCAAGGAACGGGTCGTGTTCGGCCGGCCCATCGGTCAGAACCAGGGGGTGCAGCATCCGCTGGCCAAGTCCTGGGCGGAGCTCGAGGCCGCCAATCTCCTCGCCTTCAAGGCCGCCGCCCTCTACGACGCCGGGCGCGAGTGCGGGGCGGAGGCCAACGCCGCCAAGTATCTGGGCGCCGAGGCGGGCTTTTCCGCCTGCGAGGCCTCGGTGCTGGCCCATGGCGGCATGGGCTATGCCAAGGAATACGACGTGGAGCGCTATTTCCGCGAGGCGATGATCGCCCGCATCGCGCCGGTCAGCCGCGAGATGATCCTGAACTTCATCGCCGAACGGGTGCTGGGCCTGCCGAAGAGCTACTAAGCCCCCGCCTCATTTGTCGGGCGGCTTCAGGCCCTTGTACCAGAGCTTCAGGCTCCGGAAGTGTTCGATCGTCTTCTTGTCAAATCCTGGCGGAAAGCCCCGGGTGCGGCGAAAATGCTCCAGCCAGGCCTTGCGCGCGGCGGCGAGGGCCTTTGGGCTGAGGGGCGGCGGCGGACCGCCCTTGCGGCGGGGGTTGGCGCTCATGGGGTTGCGCCGTGGGCTCGTTGCCTTCGGCGCGTTCAGAGCCGGGGCGTCCGGCGACGGAGGGACCCACGACAACCACCAGTCTTCTTCGATGGACAGGACTTGCGTCTCCTTTCACGCACGGCGTTGACCCGCCGGGAACATCGTCGTTCTCGGCAGTTGGAAGGGCGGGGAGGGGCGAAGCGCCCGGGCGACGCCCGGAGGCTTTGGACG
>CAIUZX010000262.1 GCA_903903715.1 uncultured Caulobacterales bacterium | reverse complement strand
GTGCCGTCGCGCTTCGCCCTCGTGCCGCGGGCGGAAGGCGGTGGGCCGATCCGCTGGTTCGAGGCTGAGCCTACCTATGTGCTGCATTGGCTCAACGCCTATGAGGACGGGGACGAGGTGATCCTCGACGGTTACTTCCAGGAAAACCCAACGCCCCAGCCGCGCAAGGACGCGCCTCCCGGCTTCGAGCACATGCTGGCCTATCTCGACGAGCACAGCTTCCTGCCCAAGCTCCACCGCTGGCGCTTCAATCTGAAGACCGGCGAGACGACGGAAGAGCGTTTGTGCGACCGCATCCTCGAGTTCGGCATGATCAACGGCCGCTATGCCGGGCGGAAGTACCGCTACGGCTATTCGACGATCCCGGAGCCGGGCTGGTTCCTGTTCCGCGGCTTCGTGAAGCACGATCTCGAGACCGGGGAGACGGTGGACTATCTGCTGCCTGAGGGCGTCTACGCCTCGGAAGCCCCGTTCGCGCCCAGGGTCGATGCGAAGGACGAGGACGACGGCTACCTCGTCACCTTCCTGATCGATGAGCGGAACGGCACGTCCGAGTGCGCGATCATCGACGCAAAGGACATCGCCGCAGGCCCGATCTGCCGCCTCGCCCTGCCGCACAAGCTCTCCAGCGGCACCCACGCGGTGTGGGCGGGCCGGGAGATGCTGAAGCCTTAGGCCTTCTTGGGCGGCATGGGGATGAGGCTGGAGGTGCGCTGCACATAGGCCTCATACTCGGGGCGTCGGCGGCGCAGACGGCCCTCCACCGTGGGAATGCCGCTCCAGCGCGTCAGCAGGAAGGTGATCAGGATCGGGCCGGCGATGGACAGGACGCCGGCAATGCCGGTCTCCGCCGCGATCAGATAGAGCCCCCACCAGACGCACAGGTCGCCGAAATAGTTGGGATGGCGGGTGTAGCGCCAAAGGCCCGTATCCAGGACCTTGCCCGCATTCTCAGGGTCGCCCTTGAAGGCGGCGAGCTGGGCGTCGGCGATGGTTTCAAAGCCGATGCCGAGCACGGCGAGGGTCATGCCCGCGATACCGACAAGCCCGAGGGGGCCGTCGACGCCGCGCTGGCCAAGCTGAACCGGCAGGCAGACGATGAACAGCAGGGGCGCCTGCAGGGCGAAGACGAGACGCAAGGACGCGACCTCAAAGCTCCAGCCCTTTTCGGCCTCGGCCTTGCCCATCATGGTCTTGTAGCGGCGGTCCGGGCCCTGCTTGCGCCAGCGCCAAAGGAGGTAGGCGCCGAGGCGCACGCCCCAGGCGGCGCAAAGGCCGGTCAGGATCAGGCCGTGCGGCTTAGGCCCGTGGGTGATGTCGAGGGACGCGAAGGCGATGACCACCATGCCCAAAGCCCACCAGCTGTCGACGAAGGACGGGTCGCGGATGATCACGGCGATGCGCCAGAGGACGAAGAAGCAGGCGGCGGTGATCACCGCGTTCATCAGCAAGAGTTCGGCGATGTCCACGCTCAGACGCCGATCACGAGGCTGACGGTGGTGGTGGTCGAGCCGCCGATGTTCAGGGTCTGCACGGTCTTGGCGCCCTCGACCTGATAGTCGCCCGCAGTTCCGGTGGTCTGGCGGAAGGCGTCCAGCGCCATGCGCACCCCCGTCGCGCCGACGGGGTGGCCAAGGCCGATCAGCCCGCCGGACGGGTTGATGGGCAGCCGCCCGCCCATCTCGATGGAGCCGTCCTCCACCGCCTTCCACGCCTCGCCCGGCGCGGTCAGGCCAAGGTGGTCGATGGCCATGTATTCGGTGGTGGTGAAGCAGTCGTGGGTCTCGACCGCGTCGAGCTGCGCGATATCGGCGATCCCGGCGCGCCGTCTTGCGTCCTCGATCGCGCGGCGGACCTGCGGGAAGACGTAACCGCGGCCTTCGCTGTCATGGATCTTGCGGGCGTAGCTGATCGGCGCGGAGCGGTGGCCCCAGCCCTTGATGCGGGGCAGGCTGTCCAGCGCAATGCCGCGCGCCTTCGCATAGTCCGCCGCACGGGCGGGGGAGGCGAGGAAGATCGCCGCGGCGCCGTCCGTCACCTGACCGCAGTCGAGCTTGCGGATCATGCCCTCGATCACAGGATTGGCCGCGTCGTCGGCGGTGAAGCTCTCCGGCGTGAAGCGCCAGCTGCGGGTCTGGGCGTTGGGATTGCGCCGACCGTTGGCGAAGTTGATCTCGGCGATGCGGGCGAGGTGGGCGTGGTTCAGACCGTAGCGGCGCTCGTACTCTTCGCCGAGGTCGGAGAAGGCCCGCGGCCAGAGGTAGGTCGCGTCCTCGAACTCCTTGCCGACATAGGCGGCGGCGCCGAGGTTCTGGGCGGCGACGAGGCCCGAGACATTGCGCATCAGCTCGATCCCGACCACGCAGGCGAGGTCATAGCGCCCGGCCTCGATCTCTGCCGCCGCGGCGAGGATGGCGACGCCGCCCGAGGCGCAGGCCGCCTCGTGCCGCGCGGTGGGCAGGCCGTCGAAGTCGGGGTGAACAAGGCCGAAGAAACCGCCCAGCAGGCCTTGCCCTGCAAACAGCTCCGCGACGAAGTTGCCGACATGGCCGCACTCGACGTCTTTCGGCTCGAGCCCCGTGGCCTCCAGCCCCGCCAGCACGACATCGGAAAACCCGCTCGCGAGGTCGACGCCTTCGCGCGCCCAGTTGCGGGCAAAGTCGGTCTGCGCGCCGCCGAGGATGTAGACCATGTCTGCCCGCCCTTGCTCTGTTCCGGTCTTTTGAAGGTC
>CAIUZX010000261.1 GCA_903903715.1 uncultured Caulobacterales bacterium | reverse complement strand
TTACCCCTCACGCAAACTTTCGCGCCAACGGTCAGTTTTGGACAACTATGAACGCCAGGGTTGAGTTTTTGAAATTGTGATTGATCTATTTGAAATTTAGTCTCAATAGACGTGCAAGTATTTCCGCGATTAACAATATAGTACTCTGTACATCTGGGTGATGTGGTCAAATTGCTAGAGCAAGCTGTGATAAATGCCGTTAAAATCAAGAGTTTAAGGGTAATTTTCATGCTGACATCTCCCTATGTACGTCATTGGCGCATTTATAAGGTAGCGAAGCGCATAAAATGCAATCATAGAGAGAGATTCGCGTCAAGCCCAGTCTGAGCGGGTGTCAGCGGCGCCACCGATAGAGCGCGTCGGGGTCCTTTTCTTCGTTTCGGGCGCCGTCTGTCAGTTCGACCAGCATAAACCCCCTTGCCTCGTAGAATGCCCGCGCAGCGAGATTGCGCTGGAAGGTCCACAGGCGAAGCTCCGCACGCCCCTGCTTGGCGACGTCGAGCAGACGGCCCCCAAGGCCTTGCCCCTGCCGGGACGGGAGGACGTAGAGCTGGTCGATCCAACCCGCCCGAAACGCGATGAAGGCTGACAGGGCCGCGCCCTCCCACGCGCCCCAGACGTCGCACGCGTCAAAGACAGGGCCTTCGAAATAGGCGCGGTCCTCGTCCGGGGTATGCAGTCCGGAGAGGCTTGGCAGGCGCTCATCGAAGGCGATCCGATGCACCCGCGCCGCCTCGGGCATCTCCCAGCGCTCGAGCCGCCGGACCTCGACGTCCATCAGGGGACCGCTCGCAGATTACGCACCGGGCAGGGTCTCGGCGTAGGTCTTCTGCGGACGCTGCACGGCGAACAGCACGCCGATGGCGAGCAGCGCGGGGAAGAGGGCGAAGGGCCACCACGCGGTTGCGGCGAGACCGGCGGTGGAGGCCCACAAGGCGCTCAACCCGAACTCCGCCAGATTGCCGACCCACGAGCCGCCGCGGCGGCGGCGAAACTGGGTGCGGGGAGTGGGCGTCTCGTACCAGATGGCGATCAGCCCCGCCGAAAGGGCGCTGGCGATCACCCCCAGCAGCGCCGCTGCGCCCCCCTGCGGCGAAGTCCAGGCGATCAGCCCGAGGGGAATGATCATGAGCCATCCGACGGGGACCAGCACGGCGACGAGCTTCGCCCGCCGAAGACCCTGCGCCGGGGCGGGGGAGGCCGCCAGCAGTTCCAGACCCTCCTCGCCGGACACAGCGATCCAGGCGAGGCTGCCGGCGATCTGCGCGGACATGAATGTCAGGATCGAAACGATGGTTGGAATGGCGATGTCGCTGCCGGTCTTGATGCTCTTGAACAGCACAAAGCCCGTCGGAACGAGGTAGAGGAGCCGCAGCAGCACCTGGGCGATCAGTGCGATGTCGCGCCGGAACAGGGTGAGCTCCTTGCGCATCATGGCGGAGAAGGGACCTTCGCTGAACCGCCTGACTTTCGTCGACGTCCCGCCTCGGCCCGCGCCGACCCCCGCCGCCGCCGCAGCGTCCCGCTCGAACCGTGCGCCCAGCGCCGCGGTCACCAGCAGGAAGATTACGAACGCGCTGACGATCATGGCTGTCGCCGGAACGGGCGCGCCCGTGATCGCCTGCAACGGCCAGGACAGAGGCTGGTCCGGCGCGAAGAGGCCGGTCTGCAGGAGGCTCGTCATCGCATCCCGCCAGAAGCCCGGGCTGCGCGTCACCGGGCCGAGGTCGAGGTAACGGCCCATCTGGCTCAACAGATAGAAGCTTGCGCCGATGACCGCCGACAGGATCTGGGCGAGGGTCTTCGCGGCTCTGGGCCCGATCAGCGCGAACAAGCCCATAGCGATGACAAGGCCGAGCGCGGTCGCCAGGAACGAGGCCGAGACCAGCACGCCGTAGGACCAGAGCCACTCCGGCCGCCCTAGAACCGCCGAAGAGACCACGAACGGCGTCACCAGCAGCAGGAACATAAGGGATGCGCTCAGCGCCATGCCGACGCATCGGGCTGTCAGCACGCGTCGTCCCGAGATGGGAGAGGATAGCAACAGCTCCAGATCGCCGCGCTCGAAGAAGATCTGCGCCGCCCGGCTGACGGTCACTGACAGCATCAGCGTGAAAACAGCCACCAGCACCAGATCGAAGATCAGCGCCGAGATAGGGGTGATGGGAATTTCCACCTTCCGCAAGGCGTAGGCGACCGTCAGTCCGACGCCAAAGGCCAGCGCGCCGAGAATGCCGAGAAAGATCAGAGCGCTTCGCTGCGCGGTCGGACGGCCCCGGAACGCAAGACGCAGCTCATGCGCGACCAGCCAGGGGGTCGAGCCTTTTGGCAGCCAATTCATGGCGCGATTGGCTCGTCGATGAGCTTGAGGAACACGTCCTCCAGGGTCGAGTTGTCCTTGCCCGCCACCGCGCGCAGTTCGTCCAGCGTGCCCTGCGCCGTCAGCTTGCCGCTCGCGATGACGCCGATCCGGTCGGCCAGCCTCTCGGCCACCTCCAGAATGTGCGTCGTCAGGATCACGGTCCCGCCGTCCCGCACCCGCTGTTGCAGCATGTCCTTGATCAGGCGCGCCATCGAGGCGTCGAGACCGGTCAAAGGCTCGTCCAGAATGAGGAGCTTGGGGTCGTGGATCAGAGCGCCGGCGAGGGCCGCCTTCTGCTTCATGCCGCGGGAAAAGCCTTCACAGGGCTTGTTGCGCTGATCCCACAGATCAAACGCTTTCAGGATCTCCTCGGCCCGCGCCTTGGCGACCTTGCCCGGCACGCTCCACAGGCCGGCCACGAAGTCGAGATATTCCAGCGGCGTCAGCTTGTCGTACAGCATCGGCTCGTCCGGCAGCCACGCGACCAGCGCCTTGGCCTTCGCCGGGGTCGCCAGGGCGTCCACGCCGCAGACCGCAATCGACCCGCTGTTCGGCTTCAGAAGGCCGGTGACCATGCGCAGGGTCGTCGTCTTGCCCGCGCCGTTCGGCCCAAGCAACGCATAGAGCTCGCCCTGCCGCACGGTCAGATCGAGCTGATCGACAGCAGTTTTGGCGCCGTAGGTCTTGGTCAGGCCGCGAACCACCAGTGCGTTCGGACCGTCCCACGTCTGTTCCGCCGCCATGTCACCCCCAGCGCGACCCCAAAGTTGTAAAGTGCCCGAGGGCGAGGGTGAGTCAACGGTCTCGTCGCCGGGCTAGCCCTGCGCGGCCGCCCAATCAGCGAAGCGCACATGGGTGGGCGGGGTCTTGTCCGCACGGGCGAGGTCGACCATCAGCGGGCCGATCGCCTCAGGTGGGGTGAGGGTGTCAGGATCCTCGCCCGGGAAGGCGGCGGCGCGCATCTTGGTGCGCATGGGGCCGGGATCGACGAGAACCGTGCGGATGGGTGTGGACTCGACCTCGTCCGCATAGACGCCGACCAGTTGCTCCAGACCGGCCTTGGCGGCGGAATAGGCGCCGAAGAAGGCTCTGGGCGTGCGCGCAAGTCCGCTGGTCAGCACGATCACCCGCGCCGCGTCCGACCGGCGAAACAGGGGGTCGAAGGAGCGCAGCAGGCGCCAGTTGGCGGTGAGGTTGAGGCCGATCACCTTGTCGAAGGTCTTGGGATCCATGTGTCCCACCGCCGTGACGACGCCCAGTTCGCCCGCCGCGGCGACGAGGCCGTCGAGCCGTCCGAACCGCTTGTAGAGCGCCTCGCCCAAGAGGTCCGGCGCGGCGGCGCCCGTCAGGTCCATCGGCACGAGGGTTGGCGCTTCCTCGCTGAAGCTCTTGATCTCGTCGTCCAGCGCTTCGAGCGCGCCCTGCGTGCGGGCCACGGCCACGACGTGGGCGCCTGCACCAGCGAGGGCGAGGGCCGCCGCCCGGCCAATGCCGCGGGAGGCGCCTGTCACGACGATGATGCGCCCGACCAGCGGACGGGATTCAGAAACGGTCTGTGTCATGGCGTAGGGTTTAGGATGTTCTGACCGCGCCGGTAAAGGGCGCGTCGCCCTCAAGCGCTGACGAGCAGGGAGAGCTGGCGGTCCGGCTGGTCCGCCTCGGCGTTCGCGGCGAGGTCCTGATCCACGAGGCGGGTCGGGTAGTCGCCGGTAAAGTAGTGGTCGGTGAACTGCGGGCAATCGGGGTCTCTGGGGCCTGCCTCCATCGCCTCATAGAGGCCGTCGACGGAGAGGAAGCCCAAGGTGTCGCATTCCAGCATCCTGCGCATCTCTTCCAGCGACTTGTTGGCGGCGAGCAGGTGCTGCCGGTCCGGCATGTCGATGCCGTAGAAGTCCGGCCAGAGGATCGGCGGGGAGGCGGAACGCAGGTGGACTTCCTTGGCGCCGGCTTCCCGCACCATGCGCACGATCTTCACCGAAGTGGTGCCGCGCACGATGGAATCGTCGATCAGGATGACGCGCTTGCCTTCCAGCACCTCACGATTCGGGCTGTGCTTCATGCGCACGCCAAGTTCGCGCACGCCCTGCGTCGGCTGGATGAAGGTGCGGCCCATATAGTGGCTGCGGATGATGCCAAGCTCGTAGGGCAGGCCGCTCGCCTGCGCAAAGCCGATGGCGGCGGGCACGCCGGAGTCCGGCACCGGCACCACGACGTCGGCGTCCACCCCCGTCTCCGCCGCGAGCCGCGCGCCCATCCGCTTGCGCACGCCATAGACCGAGCGCCCGTTCACGACCGAGTCCGGCCGGGCGAAATAGACATATTCGAACAGGCAGGGCCGCGCCTTGGCGGCGGGGAAGGGGCGCAGGGACGTCAGGCCCTTGTCCGAGATCACCACGACCTCGCCATGCTCCACATCCCGCACGAAGCGGGCGCCGACGCCTTCCAGCGCGCAGGTCTCCGACGCCAGCACCAGCCGGCCGTCGAGATCGCCGATCACGAGAGGGCGGATGCCCAAGGGGTCCCGCGCGCCGATCAGCATGTCATTGGTCAGGGCGACGAGAGCGTAGCCGCCCTCGATCTGCGCCAGCGCATCGACAAACCGGTCGACGGCGTTCGGCTTTCTCGACCGGGCGATGAGATGCAGGATCACTTCGGAGTCCGACGTGGACTGGAAGATCGCCCCCTCCGCCACCAGACGGCGACGCAGGTAGAGGAAGTTGGTCAGATTGCCGTTGTGGCCGATGGCGATGCCGCCGGTCTCGAGATCGGCGAACATCGGCTGGATGTTCCGCAGGAAGCTGCCGCCAGAGGTCGAATAGCGGGTATGGCCGATGGCGCCGAAGCCGGGCAGGCGCCGCACGACGTCGGGGCCGGAGAAGACTTCGCCCACATGGCCCATGTGCCGCTCGGTATGGAACTTGGTTCCGTCATAGGCCGCGATGCCGCAGGCCTCCTGCCCCCGATGCTGGAGCATGTGCAGGCCGAGCGCCACCACGCCCGCCGCCTGCGGGTGGCCCCAGACGCCGAAGACGCCGCATTCCAGCCGAAGCGCATCGTCCCTGTCAGATCCAGAGAGGCCGTGGGCCTCGACGCGTTCTGAATGGGACGAAGCCAAGGTCATCGGGATTGCTCCACCAGTGCGTCCAAAGCGCGACGATCCGCCGGGTTGGAACCGCCCTTATCCTTCAGACGGCTATCCTGGCGGCTGGGCGTATGTAGCCGCTCAGACCCGTCAGCGGTAGGGGTGGAAGGATCCGCCGCACCCGGAGTATTCACGATTCTGTCGCTTTGTGTCGGATCGGTCGCAAAAAGACCGGTCTTGACCTTGTCGGACACGGTCTTGGTCAGCCCGTCCCGCAGGGCCATGCCCTTGGGCGCCAGCGCGCCTTCGATCTTCGCGCACCCTTGCGCAAGTGGATAGAAGATCGACTTCGTAATCCAGGTCGGCCGCGAGGGTTCCGGCACCAGGAAGCCAAACACCAGCGCGAAAAGGCCAAGGATCACCAGACTGCGCACGAGGCCGAAGGCCAGGCCGATCATCCGGTCAAACCCGCCGAACGCGCTCTTGTCGATCTTGCCCGCAATCCAGCTCGCGGCGAAGTTCAGCGCCATGTGCGAGACCACGAACAGGACCACCAGCCCCGCGGCGGAGCCCGCCCATTCCGGCTTGACCATTTTGCGGAAGACAGGCGCGACAAAGGGCAGGGCGTAGACGGCGATGAGCAGGGACAGGGTGAAGCCCGTCACGCCGATCAGCTCGCGGACGCCGCCCTTGCGATAGCCTTCGAAGCCCGACAGGACCAGAAGGCCCAGAACCATCATGTCAAACAGGGTCATCCGTCGCTCCCCAGGTTACGGATCAGTTTAACTGCATTTAGCGCAGCGGGCGACCTTGCGATGCGGCTTTCCCCTTTTGCGCGATCCCAATTTGCGCAATCCGCCTCCGCTCACGCGCCGCCGTCGAAATCCCCGCGGGCGATCCGGTCGACGGCTTCCGACAGCCGCGTGACGCCATAGACCTTCATCGCCAGCGCCTCCTCGGCGAGGCGGGGCGCCAGAGCGCTGGTGAAGCCGAGCTTGGCCGCCTCCTTGGCGCGGGCGTCCATGCGGCTGACCGCGCGGATATCGCCGGAGAGGCTGACCTCGCCGAACACCACGCAGTCCTGCGGCAGGGGCTTGTCGGCGAAGGAGGAGGCCAGCGCCGCCGCCGCCGCCAGATCCGCCGCCGGCTCGGTGATCCGTAGCCCTCCGGCCACGTTAAGATAGACGTCCTTGTCGCCGAAGCTCATGCCGCAGCGCGCTTCCAGCACCGCCAGCACCATGGCGAGGCGGCCGGTGTCCCATCCCACCACCGCCCGGCGCGGCGTGCCGTAGGCCGAGGGCGCGACGAGGGCCTGAAACTCCACCAGCACGGGGCGCGAGCCTTCGAGCCCCGCAAACACCGCCGCCCCCGCCGCCCGCTCGCCCGTGTCGTTGAGGAAGAGGGCGCTGGGGTTGGAGACTTCGCGCAAGCCCACGTCGCCCATTTCGAACACGCCGATCTCGTCGGTGGCGCCGAAGCGGTTCTTGGCGCCGCGCAGGATGCGGAAGGGATATCCGCGCTCCCCCTCGAAGGCGAGGACCGCGTCGACCATGTGCTCCACGACCCGGGGGCCTGCGATCTGGCCGTCCTTGGTCACGTGGCCGACCAGAATGACCGCCACGCGCTTCTTCTTGGCGAGGCGGACAAGCTCCCCCGCCGCCGCGCGCACCTGGGTGACGGAGCCGGGGGCGGCTTCGAGCTGGTCGCTCCACAGCGTCTGGATGGAATCGATCACGACGAGATCAAAGGCGTCGGCCTTCAGCCCGTCGATCACGGCGCGCAGGCTCGTCTCGGCGGCGAGCTGGACGGGGGCGTGGGCGAGACCCATCCGCTGAGCGCGGGCGCGGACCTGCTCGATCGCCTCCTCGCCGGAGATGTAGGCGACCTTCGCCCCATGCAGCGAGGCCTGGGCGCTGACCTGCAAAAGAAGCGTCGACTTGCCGACGCCAGGGTCGCCCGCCAGCAGCATGGCCGAGCCTGGCACCACGCCGCCGCCGCACACCCGGTCGAACTCCGACACGCCGGTGACGATCCTGGGGGGCGCCGGGGTCTCGACGTCGAGGGTCTCAAAGGTCAGGCCGGAGCGGCTGCGGGCGCTCTTGGTGGGGGCCAGCGCCCCCGGCGGACGGGACGCCTGCTGTTCTTCAACCAGCGTATTCCACGCGCCGCAGGACGGACACTGCCCCGCCCATTTGGAGTGAACGCCGCCGCAGGACTGGCAGACATAGATCGCGCCGTCGCGGGCCATTGGGACGTCCTGAAATTACAGAAGACTCCAGTCTGGGGCGATTCGGTCCTGCGCTTTCTGAGTTGGGCTTACTTCAGCTCAATCGACGTGATCGGTTTGTTGGTATTGTCGAGCACCTGCGCGACACCCCTTAGGCCGGTCGTGGAGGTGGCCTGCATCGTGACCCAAGCGGCGACATTCTGCTGCGGCAGATAGGCTAGGATTGCGCAGGCGCCACCCGGAACCTGCAC
>CAIUZX010000260.1 GCA_903903715.1 uncultured Caulobacterales bacterium | reverse complement strand
TCCGCACTCATCGTTCCGGCGTTCGCAACGCTCGCCGCAGCCACAGATGCTATCACAGCGATGCCGAAGGACTTGAGAAGCGTCCGCATTGCCGAAACTCCAAAAACACCGGACCGCCACGGTGACGATCTCTCTTAATTCGTCATTAATGATGAACTCATTTTCTGTCAATAACCTTAATGCAACCAAGGCATTCGTTAACTTTTGGCCAGAACAGGCTGACACCGCACGCCGCGTCGGGCATGTTGGCTTAAAGGGCTGTCAGGCCCGAGATCTTTGGGGAAACGTCTGATGCGACTTCTACGATTGGCGGCGACGATCGCCGCAGCGTTAACACTTTCGTCGCTGGCGACGAACGCTTTCGCCATCGAGGCGGCCAAGACGGATGCGGCCTCGGCCGAGCGGACGGCCCGGTCGGAACCGCCGCCATTTCCGGCGGACGCGAGCGTGAAACAGACGGCGCGGATCGCGGGGAAATCTTTGAGCTACACCGCCACCGTCGGCGCCCTGCCGGTGCGCGACGCGGAAGGCCGCAAGACCGCGGAGGTGGTGTTCACCGCCTATATGCTCGACGGCCCTCGCGACCCGAGCCGCCCTGTGACGTTCGCCTTCAACGGCGGCCCGGGCGCCGCTTCGGTCTATCTCAATCTCGGCGCGATCGGCCCCAAGCGGATCCAGTTCGGCGCGCAGGGCGACAGTCCATCCGATCCGGCCATTCTCAAGGACAACCCGGGCGGCTGGCTCGACTTCACGGATCTGGTGTTCATCGACCCCGTAGGCACAGGCTTTTCCCGAAGCCTGATCAAGCCTGAGGAGACCGACAAGGCCTTCTTCACCATCGAGTCAGACATCGCCTACCTGTCGCGCATCGTCTACGACTGGCTCTCCAGAAACGGCCGCATGACCTCGCCGAAATACGTCGTGGGCGAAAGCTACGGCGGCTTCCGGGCGCCGGCGATCGCGCGCCATCTGCAGGTCAAGATGGGCGTGGGCGTATCGGGGGTGGTGCTCGTGTCGCCGGCGCTGGACGGTCGCCTCGCCGCGGACCCGGACACCTCGCCCATGTCCTGGGCGGCCACCCTGCCCTCCATGGCGGCTGCGCGCTATGAGCGGGACGGCAAGACCCTGACCCCGGCCCTGATGGCGGAAGTCGAGACATACGCCCGCACGGACTTCGTCACCGATATTCTCCGAGGCGTACGCGACAAGGCGGCGGTCGACCGGCTGACGGAGAAGGTCGCTAAATACACCGGGCTCGACACCGTCGAGGTCCGCCGTAGCGGCGGCCGGATCGAGAGCCGCGCCTTCCTGCGGGCCCTGTATCGCGATCAGGGCCGGCTCGGCAGCTGGTATGACTCCAACGTCACCGCCTTCGATCCCTATCCCCTGGCGCCGAATGGCCGCGCCGGAGATCCTATCCTGGACGGTATCTACGCGCCGACCACCTCCGCCATGGTCGACTTCATCACCCGTCAGGTCGGCTGGAAGGTCGACGCCCACTACGAAGTGCTGAGCTCCGACGTGAACCGGCGGTGGGAGAAGAACTGGTTCACCCGCATCGAGTCGGCATCGGATCTGAGAGAGGCGCTCGCGGTCGATCCCAAGCTCAAGGCGCTGATCGTCCACGGCTATAACGATCTGTCCTGCCCCTACTTCCAGTCCGAGCTCGTCGTCGCGCAGATCCCGGACATGGGCGGGACGGACCGGCTGCAGGTGAAGGCCTATCCCGGCGGGCACATGTTCTACTCCCGCCCCGAAAGCCAGGCGGCGCTGCGCCGCGATGTGATGCGTCTCTACGGCGTCGCGCCTTGACCGACGCGCCCGCGCCTCCGCGGCTGACGTCGCTGGCCCACGGGGGCGGATGCGGCTGCAAGATCGCGCCTGGCCTCCTCCGCCAGATCCTGGGACAGAGCGCCCCGACCGCCGGATTTGCGGACCTTTTGGTCGGGCGGGAGACGTCGGACGACGCGGCTGTCTGGAGACTGTCGGACGAGCAGGCCTTGGTCGCCACGACAGACTTCTTCATGCCGATGGTGGATGACCCGCACCTGTTCGGCCGGATCGCCGCCACCAACGCCCTGTCCGACGTCTACGCCATGGGCGGACGCCCGATCTTCGCCCTGGCCGTCGTCGGCATGCCCATCAACCTGCTCCCGCCCGAGGTGATTGCAGAGATCCTAGAGGGCGGCGCATCCGTCTGCGCCGAGGCGGGGGTCCCCATTGTCGGCGGACACTCCATCGACAGCGCCGAGCCGATCTACGGACTGGTGGCGCTGGGCCTTGTCCATCCGTCGAAGATCCTGACCAATCGCGGCGCACGGCCCGGCGACCGGCTGATCCTGACCAAGGGTCTGGGCGTCGGCGTGTTCAGCGCCGCCTTCAAGCAGAACCGGCTGTCGCCGGAGGACTATGCCACACTGGCTCAGTCCGCGACCACTCTGAACACGGTCGGCCAGACGCTCGGCGAGACGGCCGGGGTGCACGCCCTCACGGACGTCACGGGTTTTGGCCTTTTCGGCCATGCTCTGGAGATGGCCGAGGGCTCCGACGTGGACATGACGCTGGACGCCGAAAACGTTCCCCTCCTCCCCGGCGCGGAGGCGCTCGCGCGGGACGGGATCCGCACCGGCGCCTCCACCCGGAACTGGGCGGCCTATGGAGACAGGATCGGGCGCGCCGGCGGAATCGAGGCCTGGCGACGGGACCTCCTCACCGATCCGCAGACGGCCGGCGGCTTGCTGATCAGCGTCGAGGAGGCGCAGGCCGAACAGGTGCTCGCCCTGGTCAAAAGCCGGGGCTTCAACCGTGCGGCGATCATCGGACGGGTCCACGAAGGCCCGGGGCGGATAAGCCTCGCCTCATGATCGACGAGATCGACCGGCTGGATCCTGAGACCCTGTCCCGCTTCGACGAGATCATCGACGTCCGGAGCCCCTCGGAATTCGCCGAAGACCACATTCCCGGCGCCGTGAACCTGCCCGTCCTCGACGACGCCCAGCGCGCTGAGGTCGGAACGCTTTACGTACAGAAGTCGAAATTCCTCGCCTCTCGGGTCGGGGCGGCGCTGGTCGCGCGCAATATCGCCGATCATCTCGAACGCCACCTGGCGGACAAGCCGGGACGCTATGCGCCGCTGATCTATTGCTGGAGAGGCGGGAATCGCTCGGGCGCCATGGCGACCATCCTGTCCCGGGTCGGCTGGCGGACCGCTGTGATCAAGGGCGGCTACCGCATCTACCGGCGGGGCGTGGTCGCGAGGCTCTATGACGGGACCGTCGACGCTCCGCTGGTGCTGCTGAGCGGGCCGACGGGCTCGGGCAAGACGGCGCTCCTGGCGGCCATCGCTGAGCGTGGCGCGCAGACCCTCGACCTCGAAGCCTTGGCCGCCCACCGCGGCTCGCTGTTCGGCGCGGAACCGGGCCGGGATCAGCCGAGCCAGAAGGGCTTTGAAAGCGTCCTTTGCGCGGCTCTCTCGCGGCTGGACCCGCAGCGCCCCATCGTCGTTGAAGCGGAATCGAGCCGGATCGGCGCGCTGACGATACCGCCTGCGCTCTGGCGACCCATGACCGCCGCGCCACGGATCGAGCTCTGCGTGCCGGCGCCGGCGCGCGCCCGGCATCTGGCGATCGGATACGGCGACTGGCTCAACGATCTCGAGGATCTCAGACACAGGGTAGAGCGGATGCCGCGTCACCACAGCCGCGCCGTCCGCGATCACTGGATCACGCTCGCAAGCACTGGCGAAGCGGAAGCCTTCGCCCTGGCCCTGATCGAGGCGCACTACGACCCGACCTATCGTCGGGCGCCAGGCGCAGGCGGGCCGGTGATCGCGCGTGCGCACCTCAACCAGTTGACGGGCGAGGCTGTGGGTCGCGCCGCGGACGCGCTCGTTCAGCTCCCAGAGTTCCGCGCGACCTGACAACTTGACGCGCTAAATAATGTCCAGCGCCGATTTGCGTAAAATAGACAAATGAATGGCACGCATATACAGATCTTCAGTCATGATTAAGCTGATATTAAGAGTATAAAATTCGAGTTGACAATTTGTCGCAGTCACGTGACTACCAGTATACATGAAATATTTACCGCGCTGAGGGCATATTCCACGCATCGACGGCGGCAAGCCGAAGATTAGGACCTGCTGTCGCAACGAATACGACTCCCCAACAAAGGACTTACAACATGACCCAGTTTGTTTCGCGCTTCCTGAAGGACGAATCCGGCGCCACGGCCATTGAATACGGCCTGATCGCAGCCCTCATCGCCGTTGTGATCATCGGCGCCGTGACCTCGGTCGGCACC
>CAIUZX010000259.1 GCA_903903715.1 uncultured Caulobacterales bacterium | reverse complement strand
TCCGCCGCCACCCGCACGGTCTCGTAAGCCTCGGCGGCGGCCATCCATTCGGCTTCCGCCGTCTCCAGTCGCGTCGCCGCGCGGGCTCTGCGGTCGGCGAGGGTTTTGGCGCCGAGGGGGTCCTTCGTATAGAGCCCGGGTTCTGCGAGCCGGGCGTCGAGGCCGGCGACCTCGTCCGTACAGCGGGTCAGGGTCTGTTCGGCGGCCTCGAGTTTCCGTTTGAGCGGCGACAGCTTCGCGGCGGCGGACTTGGCGTTCGGGGCGGCCGGAGCAGCAGCGGTCTTGGCCTCCGGGGCGTCCTTCACCTGGGTCGGCGCGCGGGCGGCGACGCGGGCGCGGTCGAGGACGAAGCGGGCGTAGTCGTCCATGTCCCCGTCGAAGGGCTTCACCCCGCCGTCCGCCGCGAGCCACAGCCGGTCGGCCACCAGCTCCATCAGCGAGCGGTCGTGGGTGATCAAGATCACGGCGCCGGAATAGTCATTAAGCGCGTCAAGCAAGGCTCTGCGGCTGTCGATATCGAGGTGATTGGTCGGCTCGTCGAGGATCAAATGGTGTGGCGCCTGCATGGCCACCATGTTGAGAAAAAGCCGCGCCCGCTCGCCGCCCGAGAGATTGGCGACCGTGGTTTCTTGCTTGTCGAAGTTGAGACCGAACTGGGCGAGGCGCGAGCGTCTCTGGTGATCCGCCGACTCCGGCAGGGCGCGCCGGATGATCTCCAGCGGGGTGTCGGTCGGGTCCATCGCCTCGATCTGATGTTGGTGGAACCAGCCCACCTGCATCCGCCGGTCGCGGTGCATGTGTCCGTGCATGATGGGCAACGCGCCTGCGATCATCTTGGCGAAGGTCGACTTGCCCGCGCCGTTGACGCCGAGGAGGCCAATGCGGTCGTCGATGTCGAGGCGCAGGTTCAGCTTCTTGAGTATGGCTTTTGCGTCATAGCCGACGCTGGCGTCCTCCAGCCGGATCAGCGGCGGCGCCAGCGGGCGGGGCGGCGAGGGCAGGGTGAAGGGCGCGACCCGCTCCTCCACCGTCAGGGAGACCGGCTGGAGCTTCGCCAGGCGCTTCATGCGGGACTGGGCCTGCGCGGCCTTGGAGGCCTTGGCGCGGAAGCGGTCCACGAAGGCCTGCAGGTGAGCGCGCTCGGCGTCCTGCTTGACCTTGGCCGACTGGGCGAGGCGGGCCTTCTCCGCCCGCGCGGTCTCGAAGTCGTCGTAGCCGCCCGTGTAGAGATCGAGCCGCCCCTCCGACAGGTGCAAAATCATGTCGACCGAATTGTTCAGCAGTTCCCGGTCGTGGCTGATGATGATCGCCGTGTGCGGGTACTTCTTCAGCCGCGCCTCGAGCCAAAGGGCGCCTTCGAGGTCGAGGTAGTTGGTCGGCTCGTCCAGCAAAAGGAGGTCCGGCTCCGCGAACAGGGCGGCGGCTAGCGCCACCCGCATCCGCCAGCCGCCGGAGAAGGCCGCCATCGGCCGGGCCAGATCCTCGGTGGAAAAGCCGAGACCCGCCAAAATTTCCGCAGCCCGCGATGGCGCGCGGTCGGAATCGATCTCGATCAGGCGGCCATAGATCTCGCCCAGCCGCTCCGGCGGCGCGGTGTCGAGTTCCTCCAGAAGGCTCGCCCGCTCCACATCGGCGGCGAGGATGGTGTCGAGGAGGGAGACGTCCGTCGCCGGATGCTCCTGATCCACGGCGGCCATCTTGGCGTTGCGGGGCATGTTGATGTCGCCGCCGCCGGGAGTCAGCTCGCCCTTGATCAGCTTGAACAGTGTCGACTTGCCCGCGCCGTTGCGTCCCACAAGGCCGATCTTGGCCCCGGGCGGCGGACTGGCGCTGGCCTGGTCGAAGAACCTCCGGCCCCAGGCGTCGAAGGTCAGGTCTTTAATCTGGAGCATGAAGGGTCCGCGAGCCGCTTGGCCTTTCGGCGAGCCGCCGCTATAAGCCCGCGACCTCTCCAGAACGCAAGTCATTCAACGAAGGCATTCATGACCCAACGCACCTTCTCTATCCTGAAGCCCGACGCGACCCGCCGGAACCTGACCGGCAAGATCAACGCCGTCATCGAAGAGGCGGGCCTGCGCATCGTCGCTCAGCGCCGCATCCGCATGACCCGCGCCCAGGCCGAGACCTTCTACGGCGTCCACAAGGAACGTCCGTTCTTCGGCGAACTCGTCGACACCATGACCTCCGCGCCGGTGGTGGTGCAGGTGCTCGAAGGCGACAACGCCGTCGCCGCCTATCGCGAAGTCATGGGCGCCACCAATCCGGAGAACGCTGCGGAAGGCACCATCCGCAAGCTCTTCGCCCTGAACGTCGGCGAAAACTCCGTCCACGGTTCGGACAGCCTCGAGAACGCGGCGATCGAGATCGCCCAGTTCTTCACCGACGCCGACATCGTCGGCTAAACCGTCACGGCTTCGCCCCCTACCGTTTCATCATTCAGACGTGATACAGCGTCATAAAGATAATGAGTGGGGTAGGGGGCGGACTTGATGATACGGGCTGCAGTGTCGTCGCTGGTGCTGGCGGGGGCGACCATTGGGTTTGGCGCCGTGGCGGCAGCCGAGGATGAGCCCCCCATGGTTCATTCCTATCAGCGCGAGCGGCTGCCAGCGGAACTCCCCGCGGACGGCCTGGTGCTCGACATCGGCGCCGGGGCTTCGATGCATCCCAAACAGGTGGGTGTGTCCACCAGTGTCGGCGATCCGGTGCCCGTGCTGGAAGTTCAGTGGGGTCCGGACTTTCACGCCAGCCTTGCCGACGGGATCACCTTCACGCCTGTCTACTTCGGCCCGGTTGCGATCGGCGGCGTCCTCGAACTGAAGCAAAATTATTCGAACGCCAAACTGACGCGAGGGCTTCGTAACGCCGATAGGTCCGAAATTGGCGGCGTTATTCGCTACTTCTCACCCGTCGGCGACGTCGAATTTCGCTACCGTACAGGCCTTGATGGCGATGACACGCGGTCGGCGGACCTATCGTACGATGTCGCATTTCAGACCACGTCACGCCTGACCGTCGGGCTCGAACTGCGGTCCTCCTGGTCAAGTCAGGCCTTCACCATTCCCCAGCGCCGCAGCCGAACGAACCGATTCGGCCTGCCCCTAGAGGCGACCAACGACTCCTACTCGGTCGGTGCGCAGGCCCTGTTCGATTACAAGCTCAGCGACAACTGGCGCGTGATCGCCGTGGCCTCGAAGGATGAGATCGTCCAGGCCGGTCACCAGGTCCTGTCGCTCAAGACCCGCAGCGTGCCGGTCCTTTCCCTCGTCGTGACGCGGCGTTTCCGGATCTACTAGGGCAGGGGCGCAAGGTCCGGAGTGACCCAGCTGCGGCGGGCGGTGACGCTGAACAGGGTCTCCCGCCGCCAGTGGGCGAGCAGCCAGTCCTTCTGCGCATAGCCTGCGTCAAGAACCGCGTTGGTCAGAGCGTGCAGGCCTGCGTCCGTCGGCAAGCCGGCCAGCACATGTCGCACCACGTGCAGCGAGGCCTGCGTGATCGTCTCGTGATAACCCGCCTGGTCGGTGTTTTCTCCGCCGGTGGCGAGGTTGTAGGCGCGGATGATGTCCGGCATCTCGCGCTCCGGCGCGCCGTGCGGGCGGGTTGTGACCAGATAGACGGCGGCGGCGAAGTGGGCCGCGTGCGTCCATTCGGGCTTGGGCAGCGTGCGCGAGAC
>CAIUZX010000258.1 GCA_903903715.1 uncultured Caulobacterales bacterium | reverse complement strand
GATCTCGAGACATCCACTACCGGACCACGGGCCCGGAGATCTGGCGCCAGACGAACGGCAAGGTGGACGGCTTCATCTGCGCCGTCGGCTCGGGAGGCACGCTGGCCGGGGTGGCCTCCGCCTTGCGCGAGAAACGTTCAGACGTATGCATCGGCCTCGCCGACCCGCCCGGCGCCTCGCTGTTCAACTACTATGCTCACGGAGAACTGAAGGCGGAGGGCAGTTCGATTACCGAAGGTATCGGTCAGGGCCGGATCACCAGGAACCTCGAGGGTCTTGTCGTCGACCACCCCTATCTGATCCCGGACGCCGAAGCCCTGACCATCCTCTTTGACCTGATCCGCGACGAAGGCCTGTTCCTCGGCGGTTCCGCCGGCGTGAACATTGCGGGCGCCATTCGGCTTGCGCAGACGATGGGTCCGGGCAAGACCATCGTCACCATTCTCTGCGACAGCGGCGCGCGATATCAGAGCAAGCTGTTCAACCCGACCTTTCTCGCGGAAAAAGGCCTGCCGCAACCCTCGTGGCTCTAGGATCAAACATCGCCATGCCGACCCATACCGACCCCCTCGTCACGACAGACTGGCTGGCCGATCATCTGCAGGCGCCGGACGTGCGTATCGTGGACGCAAGCTGGTTCATGCCGGGCTCGCCGCGGGACGCGAAGGCGGAATATGCCGCCCAGCACATTCCGGGCGCCGTCTTCTTCGACATCGACGAGATCGCCGATACCGACAGCCCTCTGCCGCATATGCTGCCGTCGCCCGCCAAGTTCTCCTCCCGGGTGCGAAAGATGGGTCTCGGGGATGGCCTTCGCGTGGTGGTCTATGACAGCTCAGGGATCACGGGCGCCGCCCGCGTCTGGTGGACGTTCCGCGTCATGGGCCACGAGGACGTGGTGGTCCTCGACGGCGGGCTGCCGAAATGGCTGGCGGAAGCACGTCCTGTTGACGACCGCATACCTCGTCCGCAGGAGCGGCACTTCACAGCCCGTGTTGCAAGCGACCTCGTCTGCGACCTGTCCCGCATGCGCCGCCTGATCGACGCTGGACGTACACAGATCCTTGATGCGCGCCCCGCAGGCCGCTTCACCGGAGAGATCGCCGAACCTCGCCCGGGTTTGAGGGCCGGGCACATGCCCGGGGCGCTGAACGTCCCGGTCTCGACGCTGTTCTCTGAAGACGGTCTCATGAAGTCGCGGGATGGTCTTCAGGCGGTGTTCGACGGGGCGGACGTGGACCTGTCGCTCCCCATCGTCACGACCTGCGGTTCAGGTATCACGGCCAGCGTCCTGGCGCTCTGTCTCGCGCGTCTTGGCCGCTCCCGAACCGCCGTTTACGACGGCTCTTGGACCGAATGGGGCGGGCGGGACGACACGCCTGTCGTGCAGGGCGCCTGACAATGAGCGAAGATCCGACACATAACGACGGCCTCGCCGTCGAGACCCGTTTGGTTCATGCGGCGACGGGCGCGGGTGCGACGCTCTCCGCCCAGACCGTCGGCCCGCCGATCCAGAAGGCGTCGACCGTACTCGTGCCCGACGTGGCGAGCCTGTACGCCTATGATCGTCCGAGCTACGGCCGGCAGGGACTGGCGTCGCAACACGCCTTGAATGCAGCCTTGTGTGACCTTGAGAATGCCAGCCACTGCCAGCTCTACGGTTCGGGCCTCCTCGCCGCGACCGGTGCGCTCATGTCGGTTCTGGCCACTGGCGACGAAATCCTGGTGACTGACGGCGTGTATCAGCCCGTTCGCCGCTTTTGCGACGGCTTCCTCCAGCGTTTCGGCGTGATCACGCGCTACTACCCATCCGGCGCCACAGCAGATCAGATCATGGCCCTTGCGACGCCGAAGACACGTCTCATCCTGATTGAGAGCCCCTGCTCCCTGACCTTTGAACTCACAGATGTTTCAGCGCTGACTTCAGCCGCGAAACAGCGCGGCGTGATCACCTTGATGGATAACACCTACGCCGCAGGCTTTGCGTTTAAGCCGCTCGATCACGGCGTGGACCTGTCGATGCAGTCCCTGACCAAGTATGTGTGCGGTCACTCTGACACTTTCCTGGGCTCAGTCTGCACCCGACGTGACGACTTGTGGGACATGATCAAGTCAACCACGGTTGACGCCGGTTTCGCTGTTGCGCCGGAGGACTGCTACCAGGGACTGAGGGGCCTCAGGACCCTGGCGACCCGCTTCCCCCGTCATGGGGAGAGCGGGCTTGCTTTGGCTAATTGGCTCGAAACCCGGGAGGAAGTCGCGCGCATACTCCACCCTGCCCTGTCGACCCATGCGCAGCATGAGCTTTGGAAACGGGACTATACCGGCACAGGCGGCCTGTTCGGCGTGGAACTTCAGACCATGCCGTCCGCAAAGGTCGAGACCTTCCTGAACGCCTTGAAGCTCTTCGGCCTCGGTTTTTCCTACGGTGGCTTCGAGAGCCTCGCAATCCTGTCTAAACCGACCCGGACCGCGTCTCCCTGGACGGGCGGACCTTTGGTCCGTCTCAACGTCGGGCTCGAAGCGCCGGCGGACCTGATCAAGGACCTCGAACAAGCTTTCGAAGCCATTCGCGCCTGACGCTTCTAGATCCGCAAGGTCAGACCGCCGTCCGCGGCCAGCGCCTGTCCGGTGACGAAGCCCGCATCGTCGGACGCCAGAAACAGCGCAACCCTGGCCACGTCGATCGGCTGACCAAGGCGACGCAACACCGACTTCTTCGCCCACACCGCGGCAATCTCGGGCTGGTCGAAGCTCGCCTTCGTCATCCCCGTGGCGATAGCGCCCGGCAGCACCGCGTTGACGGTGACGCCATGCTTGCCAAGTTCCAGAGCGAGGGTGCGCGTGAGGCCGAGCACGCCTGCCTTGGAGGCGCAATAGGCGGTCAGGCCGTAGTCCGTGCCGTTAGCCATCACGCTGGAGGTGGCGATGATGCGGCCGTGATCGGACTGGATTAGGAACGGTATGGCTTCGCGGCAGAGCCGAAACACGGCCCTCAGGTTTACGGCCAGGACGTGATCGAAGGCTTCGTCCGACATCTCCGCAGCGGGTTTGGAGTGGCCGACGCCCGCATTGTTATAGAGAATGTCCAACCCTCCGAAGCTGGCTATGGCGGTCTCCACAATCTCCCGCGGCGCGTCCTGGCCGGTAATATCAAGGCCAAGGGGCCGGATGTCAGACGACGTGAAATGAAGTTCCGCCTCTGGTCGGTCTACCGCCAGCACGCTCGCGCCCTCTGACGCGAACAGTTCCGCCGCCGCCCTGCCGATACCGGAGGCCGCGCCTGTGACGATCGCTCGACGTCCCGCTAACCGCATCAGCCTACTCCTCGATCACGAGACGGCTCTTGTCCTTCGCGGCGTCGATGTCACGCCGATGGAAAGGCAGCCGGATCCATTTCTTTTGTGAATAGAGCCTCGTCTGGTCGATCGCGTGCGGTGAGGCCGGATCGGTGGACTGGGCGTAGGTGAGAACTGCATCGACCACCGGTCCCTTGTCATCAAAGCGAACGATCTGGATGTAGCTCGAGCCGCTGTTGGTCAAGTACCCGACCCCATCTGTCCATTCCGACTGGTGGGCGTTGAGCACACCCTGCCCTCCCTCGCCCCCGTGCAACGGCACGCGAACATCGCCGCGCTTTGCGATGGCGAGATCGCCCCACCGGGCGTCGAGCGCGACCCCCCTCTTGCTGATCAGGAGCACAGCGTCCGCGAGCGCGGTCAAAACAGGCTTGGCCGCACCCGCCTCGGTCACCAGACCTCTTGGTGTATGCACAGGGTCGGTTTTGTCGAAGGGAACCGTGTAGACGAGCTTCACCTTGTCGGTCATTTTCCAGAACTCGTTGAAGAGATGAGCGCCTCGGCTGTCGAGATCCATATGGCGGTCCCAAGCGGCGAGCACGGCGCAGGGCTTGGTCAGGTCGACGCTTTCCCCGGTTGAGGAAGTCGACATTGGTTGAGCTCGGCACATCGTGAGCACGTCATCGAGATAGAGCTCGGCTGCAAGGTTCCGGTTCCCCAAAAGCATCGCCTCGGCGCGCTGCGGCGACACCTTGCCGCCGGATTGCAGGGCCGTCTCGATCTCAAGAATCCCAGCACGGGTGCGAAGGTTCTGAACAACGTCTACGGCGCCGATCACCGGCGAAAAGCCGGTGGTGGGGGACCGGGGATTGGCGAGCCAGAAACTGTCATTGCT
>CAIUZX010000257.1 GCA_903903715.1 uncultured Caulobacterales bacterium | reverse complement strand
GGCGCGCAGCTTCGTGCGTCGCTCGCCCGACACCTATGACGCCATCGTCTCCGAACACACCATCAGCAACTCGGCCATCGCCTCGGGCGCGCTGGCGCTCACGGAGAACTACGTCCTGACGAAGGAGGCCTTCGAGGACTATTACGCGCACCTGTCCGCTGACGGCGTGATCTTCTTCACAAGGCCGCAGGACCAGATCCCGCGCCTCCTCGCCACAGGGCGGGAGGTGCTGCAGGCGCACGGCGCCAAGGACCCCGGCGCGCATCTCTATGCGTTCGGCGGACGGCTCGGGAAGGACGCGGCGACGACCCGCCAGAACCGCTTCTCCGCCGGAATGCTGCTGAAGAAGACACCTTTTACGGCCAATGAGATCTACAGGATGGACGTCTTCCTCGGCGTGGCCAAGCCGGACGGCGACGTCGCTGCGCTCTACACCCCCCTCGACCGGGAAAGGGATCCATTGTTCCAGCGCATCCTGACCGCCCGGGACCTCAAGGCGGTCTATGACCAGAACGACGTCATCCTCGCTCCCGCCACAGACAACCAGCCCTTCTTCAACGCCCACGTCCGGTGGTCGTCCATCGGGCTGAAGACCGTGCTCGACGTGTTCCGGCAGGACAAGATGGGCCGCGATGCGCTGGAGGACCGGCCGGTGGCTGAGGTGACGCTGATCGTGCTCCTGATCCAGACGGTGCTGATCGCGGGCGCCCTGATTGTCTCACCGTTGCTGCTGTTCAAGCGCGAGGATCTGCAGGCCCCGGGACGGGGGCGGATGCTGGCCTATTTCGCCTCGCTGGGTCTTGGGTTCATCTTCATCGAGGTGGTGTTCCTGCAGCACTTCATCCTGTTCCTTGGCCAGCCGATCTACACCTTCGCCGTCGTGCTGGCGGGGCTATTGGTGTTCACGGGGCTGGGATCGATCCTGTCGGAGCGGATGGGCGCGCAGCCCCGTGAGCGCCTGAACCGCATCATTCCGGCGCTGCTCGTGCTCCTCGCCGTGACGGCGGCGCTGACGCCGGTGCTGTTCCGGGCGGAGCTTGGCCTGCCGCTCCCGGCGCGCATCGTCCTGTCGCTGGCCGTCATCGCCCCGCTGGGCGTGCTGCTGGGCATGCCTTTCCCGACGGGGATGAGCATCGTTAGCGAGGAGGCGCCGGGCCTGACCCCCTGGGCGTGGGGGATCAACGGCTTCTTCACGGTCATCGGGACCATCCTCGCCCTGATCCTCGCCATGATCCTCGGCTTCTCCGCAGTCCTCGCCCTCGCCGGCGCCTGCTACCTCACGGCCTGGCTGGTCATGAGGCCGGGCGGGAGGGCGGTGTGATCGCGCGCCGCCCGAGCCTTAGAGCTTGCGGCCGAGGTATTTCTCGACCTCTCGACGTTCCCATTCGCCGTTGAAGAAGGGCGCGCGAGCGAAAACGCTCAGTCCGTGCGTCACGACGCCAATTCCCCAGCCTAAAGCCGGCCAGACGAACCAGAGATAGTGAAGGCCGCTCACGAGGTTCACGACCGCCAGGCCGCCGATGATGAGGACGTACTGCATCAGGTGCATGTAAAAGCCCCGCACCTTGCGGACGTGGGCCAGCGCCAGCGCCTCGTCCGGGCGGACGTCCTTAAGGGAGGGGTCAGTGTCGGTTGAGGTCATGTCGGGCGCCTGCAGGTCCTTGAGATCAATCTCGAAAACCGAAGCCAGCGCCTTCAGGGATTCCAGACTGGCGGGCTGACCGCGCTCGAGCCGCTGGATGGTGCGCGTGCTGAGCCCGCTCACCTCCGCCAGTTGCTCCTGCGACCAGCCGCGCTGCAGTCTGAGTTTCTGGATCAGCATCCGCGCTTCCTTTCGAACGACCGCAGCTTTAGGCGACGACGCCCCCCGACAGACACGCCGCCGACACGACAACAGGGCGACATCAGACCGCCATCTTGCCGTCAAGGCCAGAGCTGATCGGCGTTCTAGAAGGATCTGACATGGCCCAT
>CAIUZX010000256.1 GCA_903903715.1 uncultured Caulobacterales bacterium | reverse complement strand
CTGAGCAAAGCGCAGTCGGCGGCGGCGGCGGTGCGGACGGTGAGGGTCATGCGATCAGGCTTTAGCCTTCCGCGCCTTTTTTCCACAAGCCCCGGAACGCAAGATAGAGCCCGACGGGGATGACGAGGCCGATCAGCGCCGACCAGGCGCCGGCGACATGATCGTCCAGCACGAGGGTGACGATCAGCCCCGCCTGCACCAGCGTCGCCAGAATGCCGATGAAGGGGAACAGCGGCATCTTGTAGGGCCTTGGCAGATCAGGCTCGGCCACCCGAAGCCGGATCGCGCTGATGCAGACGAGCAAGATCGCCCCGATGCTCCAGGGCGAGTAGATGCGCACGATCCACTTGTAGCCCGTGTCCGGGGCCACGATCATCGAGGTGATCACCACCGCCAGCGACATGGCCGAGACGAGCAGAAGGCTGCGGATGGGCGCGCCGCCCTTGGCGACCTGCATCAGGAAGCGCGGCGCCACACCGTCTCTCGCCATCGCAAAGGGCACGCGGGAGGCGGCCATCACCTGCAGATTGACGATGGCTACCAGGGAGAAGAGGCCCATGGCCGTCACGAAGGTGTTGGCGGCCGGCCCCATCACCTTGCCCGCTGCGTCCCCCACGGCGAAGGTCGAGCCGGCCACCTGCTGCGGGGTGAGGACGTGCAGGGTCGCAGCGTTGACCATCACATAGAGGACGGTGACGAGACCGATGCCGAGAAAGGTCGCGCGGGCGACATTGCGCTCCGGCTTGTCCACCTCTTCGGAGAAGTAGATCGCCCCGTCCCACCCGGCGTAGGTCGAGTAGATGACGCTGATCGCGGTGGCCAGCGCCGCGATGGTGGTGATGGGGCCAAGGACGTGGTCCGTCACGCTCGCGACCGCCTGCGGCGCCGCCCCACGGGGGGCGAGAAACAGGATCGCGACCAGCACGATGAACGCCCCGCCCTTGATCGCGCTGCCGATGCTCTGCGACAGGCCGCTGACCTTGGTGCCAAGGCCGTTGAGCGCGGTGACGGCGATGATGAGGCCGCAGGCCAACACGCCGGTGGAGACGTCCGGCAACAGGTGCAGCCGGTGCACATACTCTCCGAACACCACCGAGATGAAGGCGTTGGACGCCGTATACTGCAGCCAAGTCAGCCAGCCGTTCAGAAAGCCCGTCCCGGGACCGAAGGCCCGCGCGGAAATGTTGTAGGTCCCGCCCGCCAGCGGCACCGACGCCCCCGCCTCCACCAGCGGCATGGCCGACAGCATGGCGAAACCGCCGCCGAGCGCCCAGGCCAAGAGGATCGCCCAGGGCTCGGTCAGCGCCTTGGCCACTTCGCCTGGCGCCCTCATGATGCCGGAGCCGATGACGCCGCCGACGACGACCGCCAGACCAAAGACAAGCCCCAGGACCCGCAGAAGCTGAGGCGGTGATGCGCGGTCGGTGGAACTCGACATAGGGACGTCCTTGTTGACGCTGAACGCTAAACCAAGTGACGCTAGACGAGGCGCAAGGCGTGAGCCAGCAAGATTTTCTTGTGTGAGCCGCCCCCTTTCCTGAGGCGCGGGCTTTGGGCAGAGTGGCGCGCATGACGCTTCCCCTCTTCACCCACCCCTCCATGATCCGCCATTCCAACGGCGAGGGGCACCCCGAACGGCCTGAGCGCCTGGGCGCTGTGCTCGACGCGCTGGAGGATGGCGGCCTCGCCCGCGACCGACGTGAAGCCCCCAAGGCCTCCCGCGAGGCGCTGGAGCGCGCGCATCCGAAAGCCTTCGTCGACCGCATCTTCGCCGCCGAACCCGAGCACGGTCGCGCGCGCCTCGACCCGGACACCGCCATGTCCCCGGGCAGTCTGGAGGCGGCCCTGCGCGCAGCGGGCGCCGTGACCGAGGCGGCTTTGGCGGTCACGCGGGGCGAGATGGACCGGGCGTTCTGCGCCGTGCGCCCCCCAGGGCATCACGCCGAGCCCGACACGGCCATGGGCTTTTGCCTCTTCTCCAACGCCGCCGTCGCCGCCATGGCGGCAAGAGCGGCGGGCATGACCAAGGTCGCCGTGATCGATTTCGACGTGCACCACGGCAACGGCACCCAGGCCTGTTTCGAGAACGACCCGACCCTGTTCCTCGGCTCCATCCACCAGTCGCCGCTCTATCCCGGCACGGGAGACGAAGGCGAGACCGGCCTTGGCAACATCGTCAACGCCCCCGTCCCGCCGATGGCGAGCGCGGGCGTTTGGCGCAGGCGATTCGCCGAACGGCTGATGCCCGCCCTCGATGACTTCGCCCCATCGCTCATATTGATCAGCGCCGGATTCGACGCCCACACCCGCGATCCGTTGGCGCAACAGGCTCTGGAAGCAGAGGATTTCGCCTGGGCGACCCGGGCGATCCTGGAGGTTGCGCGGGCCCGTTGCGGCGGACGGGTTGTCTCGACGCTCGAGGGGGGCTACGACCTCGAAGCGCTGGGCCGGTCGGCTGCGGCGCATGTGAGGGCCTTGGGCGAGGGGTGACGGCATTGAACGGACCGGCGCGGCGTGTGATCGCCCTCGTCCGCCACGGCGAACCGGCCTTGTCTCGTAAGGTCTCCCTGACCTCGTCCGGATATCGCGACTGGTGGGCGACCTACGAAGAGGGCGGCATCCTGACGGATCAGTCGCCCCCGGACTCCCTGAAGGCTTATGGCGCCAAGGCGGGCTCCCTCTTCGTCTCCACCCGACGCCGGGCGATCGAGACCGCGCGCGCCATCGTCGGCGAGCGGCCCTTCACCCCGGACCCCCTTTTCATCGAGGCGCCCCTGCCGCCGCCGCCCCTGCCCGACTTCATGACCTTCACCCCGCCCTACTGGGGCGTGATCGCCCGCACCGCCTGGTGGTTCGGCTATGGCGAGGGAGACGAGACGCGCCCGCAGGCCGAGGTCCGCGCCAGCCACGCCGCCGAGACGCTCGACGCCGCCGCTGCGGAGAGCGGACCGGTCCTGCTGGTGGCCCACGGCTACTTCAACAACATGATCGGCAATGCGTTGAAGCGGCAGGGCTATCGCCTGACAGAAGACCAGGGCTTCAAATACTGGGCGACCCGCCGTTTCGAGCGGACGTGATTGAACTTGCGATTGCGGTCCGAGGTGAGCCTGCCTAATGTGCCGCATCTCCCCGTTTCTCATCTATCGAATGTGACGCCATGAGCGACTATGCCGACATCGCCGCAATGAGCTTCGAGCAGGCCCTCGCCGAGCTCGAGACCATCGTGCGCGCCCTCGAATCCGGACAGGCGCCGCTGGAGCAGTCGATCGAGCAGTATGAGCGCGGCGCGGCTTTGAAGGCCCATTGCGAGGCGAAACTGTCGGCGGCGCGGCTGAAGGTCGAAAAGATCGTCGTCGGCGCGGGCGGCGAGGCGGCGGGCGTTGCGCCTGCGGACTTCGCCTGATGCGCGGTGTCGCGAGGTCCCGCCGATGAGCGGTCAACCCGCCGAGGACTGGCGCGACAGCCTCGCCCAGCGCATGGCCAATTCGGCCGACCTCGTCACCGTCGCCCTCGACGCCCTGTTGCCCCGCGCCGAAGGGCCGGAGCAGCGTCTGATGGAGGCGATGCGCTATGCGGCGCTCGGCCCCGGCAAGCGGTTGCGGCCCTACTTCGCGCTGGAAGCGGCAAAGCTGTTCGAGATCGAGGAGCGGCCCGTTCTCCGCGCCGCCTGCGCGCTGGAATGCATCCACGCCTACAGCCTCGTCCATGACGACCTGCCCGCGATGGACGACGACGACATCCGCCGCGGCCGCCCGACGGTGCACAAGGCCTATGACGAGGCGACCGCCATTCTGGTCGGCGACGCGTTGCAGTCCATCGCCTTCGAGATCATGGCGCACCCGGACACCCATGACGACGCCGAGATCCGCGCCGAGCTGATCCGCCGCCTCGCCAAGGCGTCCGGCGCGCAAGGCATGGCCGGCGGGCAGATGATCGACATCCTTGGCCTTCGCGATGACCTGGGCGCTGTCGCGCGGATGCAGCGCATGAAGACCGGCGCCCTGATCGCCTACGCCTTCGAGATCCCGCTGGTTCTGGCGAGAGCCTCGGAGCCCAAGCGCCACGCCCTGATGGCCTTCGCCCACGATCTTGGCCTCGCCTATCAGATCGTCGACGACCTCCTGGATGTGGAGGCCGAAGCCAAGGACATCGGCAAGGCGGTTCGCAAGGACGCCGCGCGCGGAAAAGCCAATTTCGTGACCCTTCTGGGGGTCGAAGAGGCCCATCAACGGGTCGATATGTTGCGTGAACAGTGCAAGTCACATCTTGAAATCTTCGGATCAAGGGCGACTTACCTTCGGGAAAGCGCTGATTTCGTGCTAGATAGGCGCTAAAGCGCCCTTTTCGCCATCTTTCCGGCGCGCCCCAGTTGAGGCCAGATGCCCCCGTCCACTCCCCTTCTTGATCAGATCGCCTCGCCTGCAGACCTGCGCAACCTTTCCATCGCCGAGCTTCGTCAGGTGGCGGATGAACTGCGGATGGAGACCATCGACGCCGTCTCCGTGACCGGCGGCCATCTGGGCGCGGGCCTCGGCGTCGTGGAGCTGACCGTCGCCCTGCACGCAGTTTATGAGACGCCGGACGATATCCTGATCTGGGACGTGGGCCACCAGGCCTATCCGCACAAGATCCTCACCGGGCGCCGCGACCGCATCCGCACCCTGCGCCAGGGCGAGGGCCTGTCCGGCTTCACCAAGCGCTCGGAAAGCGAATACGACCCCTTCGGCGCCGCGCACGCCTCGACCTCCATCTCCGCGGCTCTGGGCTTCTGCGCCGCCCGCGACCATCAGGGCCGCGCCAACCGCGTCGTGGCGGTGATCGGCGACGGAGCAATGAGCGCCGGCATGGCCTATGAGGCGATGAACAACGCCGTCGAGACGACCAAGGGCCAGCTCACGGTCATTCTCAACGACAATGATATGTCCATCGCGCCCCCGGTGGGCAGCATGAGCGCCTATCTCGCCGGCCTCGTGTCGGGGCGGCCCTATCAGTCCATCCGGCGCATCGGCCGCTCCGTCGCCAACGCCCTCCCCCGCCCGCTGCAGGAAGCCGCGCGCAAGGCCGAGGAGTACGCCCGCGGCATGGCCACCGGCGGCACCCTGTTCGAGGAGCTCGGCTTCTACTATGTCGGCCCCATTGACGGCCACAACATGGACCACCTCGTCCAGGTGCTGAAGAACGTCCGCGAGATCAACGACCGCCCCGTGCTGGTCCACGTGGTCACGCAGAAGGGCAAGGGCTACGCCCCCGCCGAGAACGCCGCCGACAAGTATCACGGCGTCGTCCGCTTCGACGTGGTCACGGGCGAGCAGTCCAAGACCAAGTCCAACGCCCCCTCCTACACCAAGGTGTTCGGGACGGAGCTCTTGAAGCGCGCCGAGCAGGACGACCGCATCGTCGCCATCACCGCCGCCATGCCGTCCGGCACCGGCGTTGACCTGATGGCCCAGCGCTTCCCCGAGCGGGTCTATGACGTCGGCATCGCCGAGCAGCACGCGGTAACCTTCGCCGCCGGTCTCGCTGCTGACGGGATGAAGCCGTTCTGCGCCATCTACTCGACCTTCCTGCAGCGCGGCTATGACCAGGTGGTCCACGACGTGGCGATCCAGAGCCTGCCCGTGCGCTTCGCCATCGACCGGGCGGGCCTCGTTGGCGCGGACGGCGCGACGCACGCAGGCTCGTTTGATATTGGCTTCCTCGGCGCCCTGCCCGGCATGGTGCTGATGGCCGCGGCGGATGAGGCGGACCTTGCCGGCATGATCGCCACGGCCTGTGAACTCGACGACCGCCCTTCGGCCTTCCGCTATCCCAGAGGCGACGGCGTGGGGGTCGAGATCCCGGCTCTGGCCGCCCCCCTCGAAGTCGGCCGCGGCCGCATCGTGCGCGAAGGGACCGCTGTCGCGATCCTGTCCCTCGGCGCGCGCCTGACCGAGTGTTTGCGCGCCGCCGACCTCCTCGCCGCGCGCGGCCTCACCGCCACCGTCGCCGACGCCCGGTTTGCGAAGCCCCTCGACGAAGAGATGATCCTGCGCCTCGCCCGCGAGCATGAGGCGCTGATCACCGTCGAGGAAGGCGCCGTCGGCGGCTTCGGCGCCTTTGTGCTGCAGTTCCTGGCCGAAAAGGGTGCGCTGGACCGGGGCCTGAAGATCCGCACCCTCGCCCTCCCCGACCGCTTCCAGGACCACGACAAGCCCGAACTCATGTACGCCGTCGCCGGCCTGGACGCGGAAGGGATCGCGGCTACTGCGCTGACCGCGCTGGGTGTGGACGTGGCGAAGGCTGTGCGGGCGTAAGGGAGACCAAGTTGGGCGACGGTCCAAGCCGATTAGCACTTGCACCAACTCTCCTTTTTGGAGATTATTCAAATTAGGAAAATTCAATAATAAAATGAAATGAGCTTCTGTTGAATTCTATAGGAGCGAGTTCGGTTCCGACTTCATTGGCTGAATGGAGTTTTGAATCCATAAAAGCACTTTGCTCAGCG
>CAIUZX010000255.1 GCA_903903715.1 uncultured Caulobacterales bacterium | reverse complement strand
TCGAAAACAGGAGAGTCGATAGACCAAAGGCGCGCGCGTCGAGCGCGCCGGCGATCTCACCGACCGTGATCTGTTCCTGCTCGCCGCTCACGGCGGCCAGCAACAGGGCCGAGGTTTCGTGATGCGCCGCGCCGTTTGCTCCCGTCCCGCCGCGCATTCCGTCCCATCCTCTTCCTGCTCATCGCCATCTCCTCCGCCGGCCGTCATGTCCGGAGTCGGCCCAGTCCTCATTTTCGTGCAGGCGTGTCCGATACCGACTCCCAGGCGATCTTCAGCTCGCCGCCAGCGTCGCGCTTGAAGCCAATCATATAGTTTCCATGCTCGTGAGCGGGCCCCTTCGTCTTCGGGTCGGTCGAGGTGTAGTCATAGGTCGAATGGTAGACGGCGAAATCGGGTCCGCCGACATCGACGGTTTCGTCGCTGAGGTCCACATGCGCCAGGGGGTCGGCAGTCTCTCCCTTGGTCGTGGCGAGGTCCGCCGCTTTTCCGACGTCATTGGGCGCGCCGTGGAACATGACCTTGATGTCCGCCATGTCGGCGCTGACCGCCTTCTCCGCATCATGGGCGTTGAAGGCGTCGATGTGGGCGCGCGCAGCGGCGATCACTTCTGAGCTGACCTTCCCGGCGTCTACAGCCTTGCAGGCCGAGGGTTGCTGAGCGCTACAGCCGAACAGCGCGACCGCCGAAGCGAGCACGACCGCCGAAGCGAGCACGACCGACAGTCTCGTCACACTCATGTCTCTTCCCCCGCAATGGTCGGGAAGTGGACCGCATGACCGTTCCACGGTCAAGGTCCGGCCTTTACCCATGCGCAGCGGTCAGGCGGACCGCTTGCGCCCCCGCCGCCCGAAGACGAATCCCCGCGCCGGACCAGCGTCCAGCGCCCCTTGCGCCGCGTCGCAATATCGCGCTCAATCATCGCGTGCGAGACGCGCCATTTCTTACGGAGGCCGTGCATGTCGTCGACGAAGCTGGGCGCTGCGCCGGGTCACCCCGCCTATGTCCGCATCACCCATGCGGTCATCGTGCTCAGCGTGCTCGTCCTCCTCTATTCCGGCCTCGCCATCCTCGTCGCCCATCCCCGCCTCTATTGGGGGCAGGTGGGCAACAGCCTGACGCCGACCCTGATCGAGCTGCCCTGGGGGCGGAACTATCACAATGTGCCCTTCGGCCCGCCGACCGCCTTTTTCGGTCCTGACGGCCCGGTGACGCGCTCAAGGCTGAAGGAGGTGGCCAATCTGAACAGCTGGGCCCGCAGCCTGCACTTCCTGACCGCCTGGGCGTTTCTGGCCGGTCTGACCGCCTATCTTGGCCTGTCCCTCGCATCGGGACATCTTCAGCGCGACATCCTGCCGGGGCGGAAGGCCTTCAGCGTCGGCGCCCTGATGGCGGACATCCGGGCGCATCTGACCTTTCGGCCGCCGCAGGGCCACGCCGGGCCGCCCTACAATCTCTTGCAGAAGATCGCCTACGCCGTGATCGTCTGTTTTGCGCTGCCGCTGATGATCTTCACCGGGCTGTCCATGTCGCCTGCGATCACGACGGCGGTCCCGCTGCTGACGACCCTCTCCGGCGGCTATCAGACGGCGCGGACCCTGCACTTTGTCAGCATGGTCCTGATCTTCGGCTTCATCCTCGTGCATCTGGCGATGGTTCTCCTCACCGGGGTCCGCCGCCAGCTTCGCGCCATTCTGATCGGAGGGTAAGATGATGGATGACGCCCGCCTGACCCCCGGCCGACGGGCCGTTCTCTCAGGGCTGGCCGGCTCTGCGGGGCTGGCTCTGACCGGCTGTCAGGAGAACCCGCCGACCTATGGAAACCTGCTGCGGATCGGGGACAATCTCACCTATCAGGCCCAGCGCCTCCTGCTCCCGGCCAGGTCCCTGGCGCGGGAGTATGACCGGTCCGACATCAGCAACATGCCCGCGGTGGGCACGACCGATCCCGGCGATCCGAAGAGCGAGACCTTCGATCCACAGCTTGGCCCCCTCTATGACCGCCTGCGGCGCGGGGGCTTCGCCGACTGGCGTCTGCTGATCGAGGGTTCGGTCGCGCGGCCCGTTTCGCTGGGGCTTGAGGACCTCAAGCGCCTCGCCCGCCGGACCCAGATTACCCGCCACACCTGCGAGGAGGGCTGGACCGCGATCGCGGAGTGGACCGGCGCGCCCCTGATGGCGGCGCTTGCGCTGGCCCGGCCGAACGCCGGCGCCCGCTTCGTCAACTTCATGGCCTATGACGGCCAGATCGACAGCATCGACATGATCGACGCCCTGCATCCGCAGACCCTGCTGGCCTACGGCATGAACGGTCGCGACCTGCCGCTGGGCCACGGCGCGCCGGTCCGCCTGCGGGTGGAGCGGCAGATCGGCTACAAAAGTCTGAAATTCATCCGGAAGATCTTCGTGTCGGACCATTTCGTCGATCCCGGCAAGGCGGGCCTGATCCAGTCGGGCTGGGCCTGGTACAACGGGATCTGAGGGGCGCCGATGGATCCGCAGGCCGAGGCGCTGGACACGTTAAGGGCCATCTGCCGCGCGCTTTCGCCCTGCGAGGAGGCGCTGAGCTACGGCAACCCGGCCTTCAAGCGCGGCAAGACGCCCTTCGTGATCCTCGACCGCTACAAGGGCGAGGCGTGCCTGTGGCTGCTGGTGGATCCGGTGCTGCGGGAGGACCTGTTGACGGCGCCCGGCTGGTTCGCCTCGCCCTACGACAAGCGCAAGCGCGCCCTGTGCTGCACGCTGGACCAGATCGACTGGACCGCCGCCGCCCCCCTCATCGCCACCGCCCACCGCCTGGCCGGGGGGTGACCCTCGAGGGCGCGTTGCGGACGCCTCCCGGCGGTGTATCCTCCCAGCATGATGGCGTCTTCCGAGATAACCGTTCGCCGCGCCCGCGCTGACGATGCGGCTGCGACGAGAGAGATCCTGTACGAAACCTACGCGAGCACCTGGCGTCCCCAACTCACGGATGCGGCCCGACAGGTCTTTCAGGCAGAGGACCGTCCCGCCGCTTACGTCTCGGCCCGCGGCCTCCAGTTTTGGGTCGCCGAGCAGAACGGCGAAGTGGTCGCTTTCGTAGATTGGGAGGGCGACTTCGTGAATGCGCTTCACGTGCGGCCCGGGCATGCGCGCAAAGGCATAGGCAGCCGTCTGATGGACGCGGCTGAGGCGCAAATTGTGAACGCAGGCTTTGCCGCGGCTCGGCTGGAAACCGACACATTCAATACACGGAGCCAGGCCTTCTATGCCGCTCGGGGTTACCTGGAAGCGGACCGCTATCCGGACACGGAATGGAAGAGTGGCCTGACAACGATCCTTCTCGTGAAGGCGTTTGACTGACGCTGGTTTGTCCGCTCGCCGCGTTCACCAGCCCGCGCAGGATCCGCTGTCCGGTCAATCTAGCGGCAGGCCAAGCGGGGTATCCCCCCCTACCGTCCCTTGCGCAGGAGGAACAACGCCGCTTCGGCGCGGAGGTTCTCGAAGGGGCCCATGGCGTCCATGGGGCGGGCGGGGCGGTCCGCGTAAAGGGCGGCGCTGGCTTCAATCTCGACGCCAAGCTCTGCGCAGAGGTCGGTGAAGTCGCGAAGGGTGCACAGGTGGATGTTCGGCGTCTCGTACCAGGCGACGGGCAGGGCGCGGGTTTCCGGCATCCGCCCGCTCCACATCAGGCTTCCCCGCACCCGCCAGTGGGCGACGTTGGGGAAGGAGACGATGGCCCGCTCGGCGAGGCGCAAAAGGTGGGTCAGGACCTCCTTCGGCGCATGGGTCGCCTGCAGGGTCTGGGAGAGGATCGCGTAGTCGAAGCGGAGCGGCGGATAGTCCGCAAGGTCCCGGTCCGCGTCTCCCTGGATGACCGCAAGACCCTTGGCGAGACAGGCGCTCACCCCGTCGGAACTGATCTCCAGCCCCCGTCCGTCGACGCACTTCTCGTCGCGGAGGAGTTGCAGGAGCTCCCCCGTGCCGCAGCCGACGTCGAGCACCTTCGAGCCGTCCGCAACCATATTGGCGATCGCGCGGAAGTCCTCGCGGATGGCGGCGGCGGAGCGGGTCACAGGCCTCTCGCCTTGGCGGCGGAGGCTAAGAACCCGTCCAGCACCTCGCGCATGACCGGCTCGTCCAGCAAGAAGGCGTCGTGGCCCTTGTCGCTCCTGATCTCCACAAAGCTCGCCTGCGCGCCGGCGGCGTTCAGGGCGCGGACGATGCGGCGGCTCTCCGTCGTGGGATAGAGCCAGTCGGAGGTGAAGGAGAGGACGCAGAATCGCACGTCCTGCGCCGCCGTCAGGGCGTCGGCGAGACGCCCGTCGTGGCTCTGGGCGAGGTCGAAATAGTCCATCGCTCTTGTGATGTAGAGATAGGAGTTCGCGTCGAAGCGGTCGACGAAGGCCTGCCCCTGATGCCGCAGATAGCTCTCCACCTGGAAGTCCGCGTCAAAGCCGAACGACAGCGCCTTGCTCTGCAGCTCCCGCCCGAACTTGCGCTGCAGCGCCTGCTCGGAGAGGTAGGTGATGTGCGCGGCCATGCGCGCGACGGCGAGGCCCTTTTCCGGGCGCACCCCAAGCTTGGCGTAGTCGCCGCCCCGCCAGTCGGGGTCGGCCATGATCGCCTGACGCCCGACCTCGTGGAAGGCGATGTTCTGGGCGGAGTGGCGGGCGGCGGTGGCGATCAGCGCGCAGGCGAACATGCGCTCAGGGAAACACTTGACCCACTCCAGCGCGATCATCCCGCCCATGGAGCCGCCGACCACCAGAAAGAGGCTGTCGATGCCCAGCGCCGTGACGAGCTCGGCTTGCGCGCGCGCCATGTCGGCGATGGTGATCACGGGGAAGGACAGGCCATAGGGCGCGCCGGTCTTCGGGTCTGTCGCGCCGGGGCCGGTCGAGCCCATGCAGCCGCCCAGGATATTGGCGCAAATGATAAAGTAGCGGTCGGGGTCCAGCGGCTTGCCCGGTCCCACCATGGCCGGCCACCAGCCGGGCCGCCCGGTCGAAGGGTTGGTCGAGGCGACGAACTGGTCCCCGGTCAGGGCGTGACAGATCAGGATGGCGTTGCTGCGTGTCGCGTTCAGGGTTCCGTAGGTGCAGTAGGCGATCTCCACCCCCTCCAGCGACTGGCCGGAATCGAGGCGCAGCGGCGCCGGGAGGCGCAGGGTGCGGGCGGGGCCATCCACGGGGGTTTCGAGAACAAGGCTCATGCACGGGTTTAGGGGTGAAGCGGGGCGCGCTGTCAATATGACGGCGCCTTGACAGCGGCTCAGGCGCGCAGCCCGTTTTGCGCGCCTGCGACAGACTTAACACTTGATTTACAAGACCATCCCTTGGCACAGTCCCTGCACGATGAGTACACATACGGACCCGCCTGTGCGCGGTTCGGACAGCCTGCCAAGACCGACGGTTCATTGCGTTTCGTCGGCCAGCGTACGAACAGGTCATGACGCCGAGATTGCCGAGATTTTCGCAGTCCCAGTCCGTTTCCCTCCACGTCGCCGTGCTTGCGGTGGTGTCCGCTGCGTCCCTCGGCGCCGGCCTCGCCATGGTCCTTCCCGCAGCTGACGGTCCAAGGCCCGTCAGCGTCGCGGCTAAATCCGCGCCAAAGATTGATCTGGCGGCCGCGCAGCACCTCGGCTTTCGGCGGGAATCCCTTCGTCCGGACGGCGCGGCTGTCTCGACGGAGGAGGTCGTGATCAAGCCGGGCGACACCTTCGCCAGCGCGCTCCAGCGCCTCGGCGCCGCCCCTGCTGACGTCGCCGCCGCTCTGAAGACCCTTTCCGCCGAGATGGACGTCGTCAACGTCCGGGCCGGCATGCGCTTCAAGGCCGCCTTCGCCCGCGCCGCCTCCGGACCGGTGGAGCTGGTGGGCCTCGCCCTGCGCACCGGGCCCGTGCGCGCGGTCAGCGTCGCCCGGGACGCCAGCGGCGCCTACCGCCTGCGCGCCTTCGAGGAGAAGGTGGAGGAGGAGACCACCGTCGCCGCCGGGCCGATCAACGGCTCTCTCTATGAATCGGCGACGCAAGCCGGGGCCGACGCCAGGCTCGTGTCCGCCGCGACCAAGCTCTTCGCGCACAAGGTCGACTTCAGCCGCGACCTGCATCCCGAGGATCACTTCAAGCTGGTGTTCGACCGCAAGGTGACAGAGAGCGGGCGCACCGTTGAGACCGGCGATCTGATGTTCGCAGAGCTCGAAGCCAAGGGACGCACCACCCGCTTCTACCGCTTCCGGCACGACGGCCAGACCCAGTACTTCGACGAGTTCGGCAAGAACATCAAAGGCTTCCTGCTGAAGACCCCGGTCGAGGTGGCGCGGGTGACATCGAGCTTCGGCATGCGCTTCCACCCCGTCCTGGGCTATAACCGGATGCACCAGGGGGTCGACTTCGGCGCCCCCTCCGGCACGCCGGTCTTCGCAGCGGGGGAGGGCGTGGTCGAGGAGGTCAAGTGGGCCAACGGCTATGGCCACTGGCTGAAGATCCGCCACACCGGCGGCTGGGCGACGGGATACGGACACCTGTCGGCCTATGCGCGGGGCCTTCGGGTCGGCCAGCGGGTCGCGCAGGGACAGCTGGTCGCCTATGTGGGCTCGACAGGCGTGTCGACAGGTCCGCACCTGCACTACGAGGTGATGAGCAACAACAAGAAGCTCGATCCCAAGAGCGCCAGGGTGCCGTCGGGCACGGTGCTGGGCGGGCGCGAGCTGACCGCCTTCAAGGCCGAGAAAGCGCATATCGAGGCGCTGATCGCCGGCGCTGCGCGGCGCGACACCGCCCGCTCCGGCGGAACCCTGACCACGGCCCGCTCAGACGGCGCCGCCTTTAGCGGCGGCGGACTGTAGGTCGTCATCTCAGGATTGAATCCTCTGGTCAGGATCGTCCGCCCCCGGTAAACGCCGGACATGACCGTCTCGCAAACCTACGGGCGTCGCACGCTCTATCCCGACATCGAACCGTTCGAGACGGGCTGGATGACCACCGGCGACGGGCATGAGGTCTATTATGAGACCTGTGGTGCGAAGGACGGGCGCCCCTGCGTGGTTCTGCACGGCGGGCCGGGCGGGGCGACCAATCCGACCATGCGCCGCTTCTTCGATCCCAGCCGCTGGCGGGTGACCCTGTTCGACCAGCGCGGCTGCGGCAAGTCCCGCCCCACCGCGTCGCTGGAGAACAACACCACCTGGACGCTGATCGAGGACATCGAGCGGCTGCGCGAGCAGGCGGGCGTGGAGAAATGGGCCGTGTTCGGCGGCTCCTGGGGCTCGACCCTCGCCCTCGCCTACGCCGCCAAGCACCCCGAACGGGTCAGCGCGCTGATCCTGCGGGGCATTTTCCTGCTGACGGAGCGGGAGGTGCGCTGGTTCTACCAGGACGGCGCGTCCTATCTGTTCCCCGACGCGTGGGAGCGGTTCCTGGCCCCTATTCCGGAGGCGGAGCGGGGGGATCTTCTGGCCGCCTATCACCGCCGCCTCACCGGGTCCGACCGCGCGGCGCAGATCGAGGCCGCCTGCGCCTGGAGCCAGTGGGAAGGCGACACCCTCTCCATCCGCGGCCCCGACGGGCGCCCCGCCAAGTTTGCTGAGCCTGATTTCGCCGTCGCCTTTGCAAGGCTCGAGAGCCATTACTTCGTCAACAAGGGCTTTTTCCCGAGCGACGGCTGGCTGCTGGATCAGGTCCCGCGCTTTCGGCGCATCCCCGCATATATCGTGCAGGGGCGCTTTGACGTCGTGACCCCGATCGAGACGGCGTGGAAGCTGACCAAGGCCTGGCCGGAAGCGGTGTTCGAGATCGTCTGGGACGCGGGCCACGCCTCCACCGAGCCCGGGATCATCGACGGCCTGTTGCGCGCCACCGACGCCGCGGCGCGGTTGTAGGGGCGGCAAGCGGGGCGATCGGCCCGCTTGCGCCTTGAGGGTGTGCGATCAGTAGGTGCAATAGATGTTCAGGCTGCGAATGCGGATTTCGCAATTGTCCGGAAAGCCCACAACGCCGAAGCTGCTGCGGCCGTCGTTGCCGGGGTTGATGTGGTCCGGCGCCGCCGGGCCCATATTTTTGCCGGGAATGAGGAGCTTGGGAATGCTGGCCCCATCCAAGGATTGCGCGCCATACTGGATGACCTGCGACATCTGACCGATGGGAGCTAGCGTCTCCGTCATGGACAAGGGCAAGCCGTAGAACGGAAATTCCTTGGCGCCAAACACGGCGAAGGTGACGCGCGGCGAACTGCCAGGATCCACCTTGTCATTATCGGTCGCGGCGTTGGGGGTGTATCCGAGATAATTGATATGGCCGTTGACCGCTGAGGGCGGACTGCTGGACAGCTTGTAACGCAGACCCCACTTCTGCGCAGAGGCGGCGAGGATCGCGGCGCCGCTCATGTATTGGCCGTTCATAGGATCCGGTGTAAAATCAATAGTATGGCGATAGTGAATTCCGACGCAGTAGACGCGAATCATCCGGGTATCCTTCCCTGCATGGTGTTGGATTAAAGTCTTCGAAACATGCTTCAACGTCACTATAAATAATACTATAGGTTGCAATATAGGGTCGTCAATATGAATTATTCCCGCATAGGCGGTTATCGCCTGCGTCGGATTGGCCAGGCGGCCGCTTCG
The DNA here is from genome assembly GCA_903903715.1 of uncultured Caulobacterales bacterium. GTDB lineage: Bacteria > Pseudomonadota > Alphaproteobacteria > Caulobacterales > Caulobacteraceae > CAIMFV01. The sequence goes on along the minus strand of CAIUZX010000255.1, from coordinate 9,725 downwards.
CCGCCCGTCCGCCCTACTTTATGAAATAGCCGATGGTCTTCCAGCCGGTGGGTTCTTCGGCCATCACCACGGTCTCGACGGCGGAGGCTTTGGCGGCGAACGACGTCGTGAAGGTGATGACGTCGTAATGGCCGTCCGGCGCGCCGGGCAGGGTTGCGGTTTCCTTTTCGCTCGCCAGTTTCCGCGAGACCACGGCGCCCAGCGGCTCGCGAACGCCCTTCAGCGCCGCGGCCCACTTATCTGCAGTGATCTGGGCGCGGAACAGGGTTCCCGCCGCCGTCCAGCTGTCGGCATAGGCGCCCTTGTCCACCGTGGCGAGCCAGACCTGCGCGGCGTCCGGCGCCCCCGCGGTGGCGGCCAGCGCAGCCGCTGGGGCCAGCACGACGAGGGCGGCGAGGGTCTTCAGCAACATGGCCGGCTCCGACGACGAGGAAAGGGTTAACGCGACTGGAGATTGTGGTGAGGTCGGACGACTGTCAAGGCCGCGCCCATCTCCACTGGCTAAGTCGAGCAATCCTTGTCATTTCAGATCATGATCGGCGCGTTCTGTTAACCGTGTCTGTGACAGGTCTAGTGTCGCCAGACTGCCAGAGGATCAGACGTTGAAAGTTTTCATGTCCATCGCCGTGCTGAGCGGCGCCGTCGCGATCTCGAGCGCTGCGTTTGCGAGCCCCGGCCCTGTGGCGGTCCCGGACGCGCCGCCGATCGCGGCCCCGCTGGATCAGCCGTTTCCAGGGGTGCTGACCGTTGCGGTGGACGCGACCGATATTGACCACCGGATCGTCAAGGTCCGGGAGCAGGTCCCCGTTCCGACAGGCGGCGGAGATGTTGTGCTCCTGTACCCCGAGTGGCTGCCCGGTGATCACGCACCCTCCGGCACGATCGGCAAGCTCGCCGGTCTTGAGATCCGCAGCAATGGAACCCGGCTCGACTGGAAGCGGGACGTCGCCAATCCCTTCGCCTTCCACGTGCAGACGCCGAAGGACGCCGCCTCGCTGGATGTGAGCTTTCAGTATCTTTCGGCGGTCAATGAAAACGTCGGCGCGGTGCAGATCTCGTCGACCATCGCCTTCTTCGAGTGGAGCAGCCTCGTGCTCTATCCGGCGGGGTACTATGTCCGCAACATTCCCGTCGAGGCAGCCCTCACCGCGCCCACGGGCTGGACGGTCGCCACCGCCCTTGACCGCGCGGGACCGGCGGGCGCGACGATCCGCTTCAAGCCCACGACCGTCGAGACGCTGGTGGACAGCCCGGTCTTTGCCGGCAAGCACGCCGCCAGGATTGACCTCGATCCCGGCGGCGTCGCGCCGGTGTTCCTGAACGTCTTTGCCGACCGGGCGAGCGACCTCGACGCGACGCCCGCCGAGCTCGACGCACATCGCGCCCTGGTGCGGCAGGCCTACAGGCTGTTCGGCGCGCACCACTATGACCATTACGACTTCATGCTCTCGATCAGCGACCTGACGTTCCAGCAGGGGCTGGAGCATCACCGCTCGAGCGAGAACGGGCTCGGCGAAGGCTATTTTGCGCACTATGCGGACGGCGCCGACGACCGGGCCCTTTTGCCGCATGAGTTCACCCACTCCTGGAACGGAAAGTTCCGCCGCCCGGCGGATCTGTGGACGCCGAATTACAATGTGCGCATGCGCAACTCGATGCTGTGGATGTACGAGGGGCAGACCGAATACTGGGGGGAGGTGCTGTCCGCCCGGTCCGGCCTCAGGACCCTTGCGGAGGAGAAGGAGGCCATCGCCCTGACGGCGGCGGTCTATGGCGACCTGCCCGGGGGGAGCTGGCGTCCTTTGCAGGACACCACCCATGACGAGATCCTGAACCTCCGCCACACCCCGTCCTGGAAAAGCTGGCAGCGGTTCAAGGACTATTACAGCGCGGGCGAGCTGATGTGGCTCGACGCCGACACGTTGATCCGCGATCTGTCTGGGGGCAAGCGCTCCCTCGACGACTTCGCCAGGGCCTTCTTCGGCATCCGCGACGGCGACTACACGCCCGTCACCTACACGTTCGACGACCTCGTCAAGGCGCTGAACGGGGTGCAGCCCTACGACTGGGCCGGCTTCCTGCACGCCCGCCTCGACACGACCGGCAAGGGCGCGACCCTGGACGGGCTGACCCGGGGCGGATACCGGCTGGTGTTCGACGACAAGCCGAACCTGATGCAGAAGTCGGCGGAATCGGTTGGTAAATTCAAGGACTTCACCTTCTCCATCGGTTTGCAGGTCGGCAAGGAGGGGGTGCTCAACGAGGTGCAGTGGGACGGTCCGGCGTTCAAGGCCGGGCTGACCAGCGGCATGACCCTGATCGCGGTGAACGGCTTTCCCTTCAAGGAGTTTGACGTCGCCGGCGCCGGGGACACCCTGACCGAACAGCTCGAGGCGACGAAGTCAGGCTCAGAGCCGCTGGAGCTCATCGTGAAGACCGCGGACCGCTACAAGGTGGTGCGGATCGCCTACCATGGCGGACCTCGCTATCCGCACCTCGAGCGGATCACGGGGACCCCGGCGCGCCTCGACGACATTCTGAGCACGCGGCGGTAGTCAGCTCAGGCGGATCATCATCCGGGTTGGGACGGGCGTGGTGCGGGCGTAGCTGAGGCGCTTCTTGATCTCGCCGGTATAAAGAAAGCCCAGCTTTTCCAGCACCCGGCCCGACGCCGGGTTGTCGGCGAAGTGACCGGCGGCAATGGCCTTGAGGCGCCGTGCGCCTTCGGCCCAGGCGATCATCGCCTCGCCCGCCTCGGTGGCGAAGCCCTGGCTCCAATGCCGACGTCCGACCCAATAGCCGATCTCGGCGAAAGGGCCGGCCCTTCGGTGCAGGCCGACCACGCCGACGGGGCCGTAGACATAATGGTCCATAATCAATGGCAGGTCGCGTTTCGGATCCGCCGCGCCCGCCATGGCGATGAAGGCGAGCGCATGGTCTTCCGTATAGGGGTACGGCAGGCCCGTGGACATCCGCGCGACAGCGGCGTCGTTGCCCAGCGCCGCCAGGGCGTGCGCGTCCCCCACCTCCGGCGCGCGAAGCGTCAGACGCGGCGTTTTCAGCGTGGGCGGCGGGGCCTCAGGGCTTTCCATGATCGTCACTTCCCCTTGCCGGGCGGGGCCGGCGATAGATTTGCGGGGAAATGCAAACGGGGAGCCCGGTGATCCGGACTCCCCGCAGGTTAAGTCGCGATCCGGATCGTGGGCCTTGCGCCCGGCGATCCGATCTTGAAGGATTGGACCGCCTATTCCGCCGCTTCCGCCATCGCCGCCGGGACGATGTTCACGTAGGTGCGGTCGCCGCGCTTGGTGGTGAACTTCACCGCCCCATGCACGAGGGCGTAGAGGGTATGGTCACGGCCGATGCCGCAGTTCACGCCCGGCCAGTAGGTGGTGCCGCGCTGACGGACGAGGATGTTGCCGGCCAGCACCTGCTCGCCGCCATACTTCTTCACGCCAAGGCGCTTGGATTCTGAGTCGCGACCGTTGCGCGACGAACCGCCGGATTTTTTGTGAGCCATGGTGCTCTCCTAATCTCTATCGACGCGGCCGATCAGGCTTCGGCGCCCGCGTCGCCTTCCGGCGCAGCGTCGCTCTTGGCCTTGCGGGCGCGGGGCTTCTTGGGGGCTTCAGCCTCCACCGCCGGAGCGGGGGCGGCTTCGACGACCGGTTCGGCTTCGATGGCTTCAGCGACGGTGCGCGGGGCGAGGCCGCGAGCGCGGGCGTCGAGCACGGCCTTCGGGGTCAGATCGACCACGCCGTCCCACTTGGCCTTGTGCGCGCCGGCTTCCAGGCCGGTGACGCGCAGCACGGTTTCGAACTGGCGGTGACCGCGGGTCCGGCGATAGCCCTGGCGGCGGATCTTCTTGAAGATCTTCACCTTGTCGCCCTTGCGGGTTTCGATGAGCGTCGCGGTCACCACGGCGCCGTCGACCGTCGGCGCGCCGACCACCACATCGCCACCTTCGCCGCCGACCATCAGCACGTGGTCGAACGCGACCTGCGCGCCGACGTCGCCTTCGAGCTTTTCAACAACCAGCAGGTCGCCGGGCTGAACCCGGTATTGCTTGCCGCCGGTCTTAATCACCGCGTACATGGAAGGCGCCTTCCGTCCTGTTCAAACGGGACCTCAGCCATGCCGCGGTTCCGTCGATCACAAAAAATGAGAACGCCCGCGAGAAGCCCCGCGGGCGAGAGCGGCGGAATATACAGAGACCGTCCCCTGAGTCAACGAAGCAGGTGGCGACTCTCACGAAAGAGGCGGCGTCGTGTGGACCTGCCCCGCTTCCATGTTATGCCACGACGGTGACTTCGCCGCACACCCTTCTTCCGATCGGTCCCGGACTAACCGCCAGCGTGATCACGGGCGTGGTCGTGTCCTTCGTGCATACGGTCCTTCCGGCGCACTGGGCGCCGTTCGTGGTGGCCGCCCGGGCCCGACGCTGGGACACGCCCGCACTGCTGACGGTCGCGATGGCGGGCGCTTTGGCCCATACACTCTCTACAGCGTTCATCGGCGCGCTGGCGGTCGCCGTCGGGCTGGCCGCCTCGACGCGTTTCGGCGCACTGTTCGAGGTCGTCGCGGGCGCGGGCCTGTTGCTGATTGGCGCAGGCCTCGTCGTCCAGGCCGTCCGCGCGGGGCACACACACAGCCGTTCGCCGGATACGCGTCCTGGGCAGACCGACTTCGCCGCCGCCACGGGACTGATTGTGCTGATGCTGGTGTCGCCCTGCGAGGTGGCGCTGCCGGTCTATCTCTCGGCGGCCAGATTCGGGTGGACGGGATTTTATGTGCTGACGGCGGGGGTGGCGGTTGGAACCGCGTCCGGCATGCTGCTTGCCGTGCTCATCGCCCGTGCGGGGCTGAAGCGCTTCAACGCGCACAGATGGGAGAGGTATGAGGGCGTGACCCTGGGCGCCGCCCTGTTGTTGCTGGGGGTCTGGATCCTTGTCGCTGCGCCGTGATCAGGAGACCTGCGCCGATCAGGGGTGCGGGAAGTGCCGCGCGGCGTAGACAACACCTGCGCCGATGACCAGGAAAACCGACCAGCTGCACACCAGAATACCCATCAGCAGCACCAGCCGGACAGCCGGCGGATACTTGCTGTTCGCGTCCTTTTCCCGGTGAGCGCCGCCATCGGCGAAATTGTCACCGGGGCCGGCACCGACGGAACGGATCTGTCCCATTAGTCAACCTCCCTTTTATATTTTTTTTAGAATACGGGAGATTTTGTCACAAATCATGCTGATTCGTGCCCGGAATGAGGTCCGGGCTGCGTCAAATTGTAACAATCTGGTTACCGAAGGGGTCGCTCGAGGGCTATCGGGTCTCGAGATCGAAGGCGTAGCCGGCGGACCGCACGGTGCGGATGGGGTCGAATTCCTCCGTCGTGTTCAGCGCCTTGCGCAGGCGCCCGATATGCACGTCCACCGTGCGCGCCTCGACATACACATCCGAGCCCCACACCGCGTCGAGCAGCTGCTCGCGGCTGAACACCCGTCCGGGGTGCTGCATCAGGTAATCCAGCAGGCGAAATTCCGTCGGTCCGAGATGGATCTCACGGCCCTCGCGCTTCACCCGGTGCGCGACCCGATCGATGATGATGTCGCCGTGACGGATCCGGTCTTCAGCGAGGCCTGGACGGATGCGGCGCAGCACGGCGCGGATGCGGGCCGTCAGCTCGGTCATCGAGAACGGCTTGGTCACATAGTCGTCGGCGCCGGTGTCGAGGCCGCGGATCCGGTCGCTCTCCTCGCCGCGGGCGGTGAGCATGATGATCGGAATATTGCGCGTTTCGGGACGCGAGCGCAGGCGGCGGCAGACCTCGATCCCCGACACCTTGGGCAGCATCCAGTCCAGCACGATCAGGTCCGGCTGGGCCTCGTCCACCTGCATCAGGCCGTCCTCGCCGTCAGCGGCGACGGAGACCTTGTAGCCTTCCTTTTCGAGATTGTAGGACAGAAGGGTCGACAGGGCGTCTTCGTCTTCGACGACTAGAATTGAGGGAATCACCGATCGTCTCCGTGGAAATGGTCGCCGTCCGCGCCGAGGCGGCGGGGGCGGTCGCCGTGGATGTCCTCGCCGGTCATCTCGTAGTGCAAGATCTCGGCGATGTTGGTGGCGTGGTCCCCGATCCGCTCCAGGTTCTTGCCGATGAACAGGAGGTGGGCGCAGGGGCTGATCGTGCGCGGGTCGCTCATCATATAGGTGAGCAGTTCGCGGAAGAGGCTGTTGTAGTGCTCGTCGACGTCTTCGTCCGCGGACCAGATGGCGAGGCCCCGCTCGAGCTCCGAGTTGGTGTAGGCGTCCAGCGCCTCCTTCAGGTGCGAGACCACAAGCTTGCCCATGCGCTCGATGGCGCGGGTCAGCGGGGTCAGCGGCTCGGCTTCAGCGAGGACAAGGGCGCGCTTGGCGATATTCTTGGCCTGGTCGCCGGTGCGCTCGAGGTTCCAGGCCATCTTCAGGGCGGACACCGTGCGCCGCAGGTCCTGGGCCACCGGCTGGCGAAGGGCGATCATGCGGATGGCCTTGCGCTCAATCTCCTTCTGCAACTCGTCGATCTTCACGTCGCGGCCGACGATGATCTGCGCCAGCCCGACATCGCGGCGGGCGACGCATTCGACGGAGTCAGAGACCTGAGCCTCGACCAGCCCACCCATGCGAGTCACTTCGGCCTTGAGCTGGGTCAGCTCGTCACCGAAGAACTTGAGGGTGTGTTCGCTCATGTCGTCACCGCAAGGCGGGTCGGGGCGTCGACCCAAATAGGAGCGCCCGATCATCAAGATGACGATCAGGTGACGGGTGTATGCCTGTCACTTACGGAGTCCATATGACACTTCTACGACACTATTGTCACAAATCCCGTCGTGGGTGTCGGAACTCCCGCCCTGGGAGAGCTCAGCTTGCGGCGCGAATGACGCGCGGCGCCTCGGCGGGGGCGGGCGCTTCCACCGCTGCGGCGGGGATCCCGCTCGCCTGGGCGGCGGCGCTGGGGAAATAGGCGGCGAAGACCGAACCGCGCTCCGGCGCGCTCTCCACCCAAAGGCCGCCCCGGTGGCGATTGACGATGTGCTTGACGATGGCCAGACCCAGTCCCGTTCCCTGCCGGTCGCCGCTCTTCTGGCCCTCGACGCGATAGAACCGCTCGGCGAGGCGGGGCAGGTGCCGCCGCTCCATCCCCGGGCCCTGATCGGTCACCTTGACGCAGACATAGAGCCGTTCCTCGGTGCGGTCAGGGGTGAGCAGCGACAGCCGGCCCCCGTCGGCGCTGATCAGCCGCGGGCTGCGCGGGTCCGTGGCGCTGGCTTCGGCGAGGGTCAGGCCCGCCGTCACCTCAATCTTCGTCACGCCGCCCCGGGGGGAATATTTCAGGGCGTTGTCGGCGAGGTTCTGGATGACCTGCACGATCTGGTCGCGGTCGCCGACCACAACGGCGGCGCCCTTCGGCGGCGCTGCAAGGCTGAGGGTGACGTCCTTCTCCTTGGCGATCAGGCCAAGCGCGTCGACGACGTCCGAAACGGCGAGCCCCAAGTCGCAGGCGCCTTCGGGACGGATGTGCTCGTTCAGCTCGATCCTGGACAGGCTGAGGAGGTCGTCGACCAGCCGCGCCATGCGGTCCGCCTGCACGCCCATGATGCCAAGGAACCGGTCCCGGGCCGCCTCGTCGTCCCGGGCGTGACCGCGCAGGGTCTCAATGAACCCGGTGAGGGAGGCGAGGGGGGTGCGCAGCTCGTGGCTGGCGTTGGCCAGGAAGTCGGCGCGCATGCGTTCGTTGCGCCGAGAATCGGTTTCGTCCCGCATCAGGATCACGCAGAGCCGCTTGACCCCGCGGGAGGGCAGGGGCGCGGTCCACACCCGCCAGAAGCGGTCCTGCGCGCCGCCGGTCTCGAAGCTGACATTGCCGCTCAGGCCGCCGAACAGGCTCTCGTCCACGGCTTCCAGCACTTCCGGCCGCCGGATCGCCGACAGCAGCAGCGCGCCCTCCCGCGGGATGCGGAGCAGGGCCCGGGCGGCGGCGTTGGCGAACACAAGCCGCTTGCCGGCAAGATCGTCCGGCTCCTCGGCGCCGACGACCAGCAGCGGGTCGGGCACCGCCTCCACCGCATCCTCGAAGGGCTGGTTCGCAGGCGTTTCCGGCTCGGAGGCCTTGGCGGCGGTCGAAGGCTGGGTGCTCATGCGCGCAGCAAGGGCGGCGCCCACTGCGGCGACCACAAGTCCGGCGATCGCGGCGGCCGTCAAATTCGCGCCGCCGAACACCCCAAGCGCTGCAATCACGCACACGGCGCCCCAGGTCACCGTCAGCACCGCTGCGGATCCGCTGAAGCGTTCAGTCTTTACTTGCGTCGCAAAATTGGCGGCGCTGGGGGGAAGTTCCATTATGTTCAGTCCGTCGAGCACGAAGGGGGGCAGGCGACTCAACACTTCAACAGGGTGCAACATCTTCAACATGTTCGATGACGGTTTCTATCACGACTTGTGACAGGCGTGCAGCGTTGCGCAATTTGCGGTGACTTCAGGCGAACTATCGACGCTGTGGCCAAATCTGGCTTGGTTCTTGTGCAGTGCGTCATTTAATTGGTGACGAGAGATACAGGTGCTGGGCTTCAGACCGGCGCCTGTCTCAACCGGAGATTTGTCATGACGAACCTGACCCGAAGAGCTGCGGCCCTCAGCGGCCTCGCCGCCGCTGGATTCTCAGGGCGCGCCGCCGCCGCCTCCCCGCCGGTCACGCTGTTGAACGTCAGCTACGACCCGACGCGGGAGCTGTACCGCGACTATAACGCCACCTTCGCCGCCTACTGGCTGAAGAAGACCGGGCAAACCGTGACCATCCAGCAAAGCCATGGCGGATCGTCCAAGCAGGCGCTCTCTGTGCTCAACGGTTTGCAGGCGGACGTTGTGACCCTCGGCATCTCCGCCGACATCGACGAGTTGGCGCTCAAAGGCCATCTGTTGTCCGAAACCTGGCGCAGCCGCCTGCCGAACGAGTCGACGCCCTACAGCTCGACCATCGTGTTCCTGGTGCGGGCGGGCAATCCGAAGAAGATCCGCACCTGGGCCGACCTCGTCCAGCCGGGCGTGTCGATCATCACGCCGAACCCCAAGACCTCCGCGGGCGGGCGCTGGAACTACATCGCCGCCTGGGCGCAGGCTCTCCGCGCGCCGGGGGGGAGCGAGGCGGCCGCGAAAGCCTTCGTGCAGAAGATCTATCGCCAGACGCCGGTCCTCGACACCGGGGCGCGGGGCTCGACCACCACCTTCGTCCAGCGGGGCGTCGGCGACGTGCTGCTGGCCTGGGAGAACGAGGCCTACCTCGCCCTCGCGGAGGCCGGGCCCGGCAAGGTGGAGATCGTGACGCCGCCCGTGTCGATATTCGCAGAGCCGCCGGTCGCCTGGGTGGATAGCGTCACCGACAAGCGGGGCACGACGACGGTCTCCAAGGCCTATCTGCAGGGGCTCTACAGCGAGGTCGGGCAGGACATCATCGGCAAGAACTTCTACCGGCCTCTGACCCTGAAGGCGCAGGCGAAGTTCGGCGGGCGCTTCCCCAGTTTGAACCTCTTGCGGGTCGCTGATCTTGGCGGCTGGTCGAAGCTTCAGCCCCTGCACTTCGGCGACGGCGGCCTGTTCGACCAGCTCTACGCCCCGCCGAAATAGAGGTCGCCTCCGCCCTTGCGCGCAACGGAGACGCAGCCGAAACTTGGGATGCAGCCGCACCGTCCCCG